>NZ_JAAHGM010000032.1:70436-89630 GCF_010692625.1 Okeania sp. SIO2C2 | reverse complement strand
ATGGTTAGAGTCATACAAAAATTCTAACACAGAATGATTACTCTATAGCTCTATATCTATACTGTTGCAGATTTTTCCGGTCAATCCCGGAAAAAATCGGCTTGAGGGGTCCATGTATCCCGACGCTGATCTTTCAGATAGAGCGCGGGACTTATAGCCCCTCAAACTCCCCATCAGTTAAATTAATTTTGCACAGGTACTTACTTCACAATTGAGAACATCCATTCTTTAATTAATTTGTTAACTTGTTCTGGTACTTCATCATGAGGACAATGACCCGCCTCCAAAAAGTATTCTGTTAGCTGAGGATAATACTTACGAAACTGGGCACTTCTACTTTGAGTATTTATCCAAGGATCTGCTTTTCCCCATAGCATGAGCAAGGAACAGTTTAACTGACCTAACAACACATCCACTTTTTCCCCAGATGGAGTTTTGAATATAGAAGCAAAGACTTTAGCTGCACCAGGATCGCAAGAAGGCCGATATATATCTTCTATTAGTTGCTCTGTAATAGCACTTTGGTCTAAATAAACCTTCTGTAGTGTTTTTCTGATAGTGCTACGTCGTCGCGTCCATTGAAATAATAAAAAACTAGGCCAATCTTGTAAGAGTAACCACTTTATACTTTGAGAAATAACTTTTCTCCACAAGGGAGGTTTGGCAGTAGGTTGAGATTCACTAAAAGGTCCAGCACTGTTCAGTAATATTAAACCTGCTGTAGAATTTGGATATTGAGCTGCCACACACAATGCTGCATAACCTCCCAGAGAATTTCCTGCTAATACCACAGGTTTACCAATTACTTCAGTAATAAAGTCATTTAGTTGTTCTCTCCATAGCTGACCACTATATTGCCAGTTTGCTTTTGTTGAACGTCCAAATCCTAGCAAATCGATCGCCCAAACCTGAAAAAACTGGCTCAGATATGCAATATTTTTGCGCCAATGGTCTGTTGATGCTCCAAAGCCATGTATTAATAATATGGGTGGTGTTGTGGGATCGGACTTACCTGCACATACATAGTAGATAGACTGATCCCGCCATTGCCAATAACTGCCGGGAACTGAAGTTGTAGTAGAGGCTGATGTAGTTAACATATATCAAAATATAAATTTTTATTAAGTTGCATTAAATATTGTATCAAAATTAAGGTGGGATCAAATTATTTCTAAAATATTTCTCGTCAGCGATAAAAATGTATTAAAAAAAACCTAGGCCAAAAAAAAGAAACCTAAGTAGATATTAGATACTTTAAGTAGAAAATATATAAAGAATTTCCACTAATTTTGCTTAGGTACTTTATTTTTCTTAAGAGTTTTGATACTATAAAAATATGAAAGCAGGGATGCTTATTAAAGAAAAAATTTTTAATTGTACGAGGAGATTGACAAAGGTTTACTAAGAAAAGCTAGGGAGTTTTTTCAGTGATTGCTATCTCATCACGTCCACGTCTAATAAGTCAAAACTGGGTGACAATTAGCTTTGCTTCTACCCTATATTTGTGTCCGATTCTTGATCTTTTACTGGCAGATGTTCCTAAACATTGGCATCCAGAACTACGACTAGGATTACAAGAAGCGTTGGTAAATTCTGCAAAGCATGGCAATAATTTAGACCCCAATAAGAAAGTTTTCGTCCGTTTTTCAATTGTACAAGACCAGTATTGGTGGGTGATTTCAGATCAAGGTCTGGGTTTTAAACCACCTTGTAAATCAAACCAACATCATAGGCAAACTGCTACCTATTCCCCAGAAGATTATTGTGATGATGAAAAAGAATGTGGTCGAGGCATATACATCATCTACCAAGTTTTTGATTATGTTGAATGGAACTCCAAGGGTACAGAGTTAATGCTATGCAAAAGAGTAAGAAATAACTCCAGATTACCCTTGGTTATGTGAAGAATTTAAGTTAACTTCAACTTATTAATCCTTCTTAACTCCATGAGTTGGACATGGGGGAGCTGAGATAGATCGATCTAACCAGCTAGTAGCTTGTTTAAGACGTTCGATCGCCTCAGTGGGTTGCGCTTTAATTAGAAAAACTAGGGCAGCTACAGTTAGCTCTAATGCACGGACTTGGCGATTAGACTTAAGTCGATGCCAGTCTCTTTCTGGTATAGCAAGTCTTTGGGCTAAAGCTTGGGCTAATTCTAATGTACTATACTCCTGTAAATCTCTTTTGTTAGTTGCAGTTGCAGAGGCTGAGTTAGAGTTAAGCATATTTTCCTAGATTAATGTTTTCAGGTAGAACTTACTATACTTAAGTATGCCAGTATGAATCCTCCTCCAGAACATTCTGAGAAAAAAATAAATGATGGGTGTTCAAATTCTGCATCAATTGATGGGGAGTCAGAAGTTTCAGAGACTGATTTTGCACAAGCACTAGCAGAGGTAGAGCGTTCCTTTGCTGCTCTGAAAGAACGTTATTCGCAAGTTCAGTATTATCAGAGGCGAAAAGCAGAATTAAAGCATCGCTTAGAAGAAGTACGACCGGAAGTACGTCGCCAAAAAACTAATGAATTACGAGAAGAGTTACAACGGATACAGACAGAATTAGAAACAATAGAATTAAACCTAGAGAGTAGTTTATTTGGTTGGAATAGCATAAAAGAACCATTTTGGCAAGCTGTGAGATTTGGCGGTTTAGGAATTGCGATCGGCTGGCTATTAAAATCTTGTGCTGGATGATGTCAGATCTATTTTTAAGGATTGAGAAAGAAACCTCGAACGCTATTGCAAAAACCTGTTTCTATAAATTGTAAAGCTTGATAAATTAGTTGTTGAACCGGATGTTGCTTCTCAATAGTATTTTCTGCCATCTCCCACTGAAAATAGAAAGAGCGCAGAAAATTTTGGATATTTCTATAAGCACATAGTTGTTTAGTCGGACTTGTCAGTATTTTTCGCCAAGGATACTTTTCAAAGTTATCCCAAATCAAAAGACCCGATGGACGGCGCTCAATTTCAATCAAGATATCTAACCAAGAATTTATTTGCTCAATGCTAAGTGTATTCTGTTGGCAAATTTTGACAGCAGCTCTAGCTAGTCTCTCCTCTTCAGAATGAAGATAAACTGATGGTACTGGTTGGTGAAGTTTGGTCGCGATCGCTTTTAACAATCTCATCAAATCTGAATTGTTAAGAGTTGTTAATTTGTGTAATGTATCCTTTCTGATATTGGCTATTCTGTTGTGTAATTGAGCTATACTGACAGTATCGAATAAATACTGAAATTATCTTGATTTTTCTCCTTTCTTCCCTCCTGTTTGCGGAGCATTCCGTAGGAAATTCTGACTCCTGACTCCTGAGTCCTCGCTAAGTTATTTATAAGTATTCAACCGAACATTATATTACAGGAATATCTGTTTGCTTTTTGGCTGAAATTGCCACATATTCTAGAGGTTGACCGTTAAAAAAACGACGATGGAGATAAGATTTTGTACAATGTATTTTTAAGTAATCTTTTTCCACTGCCTGACGGTAAAAATTAACAAATTCCGGACAATTATCCTCACATTCATAGCTAGTTTTTGCAATATTGAATAATACCCAACCTTGATTTTTAATTAAATTCACTCCTGTAGCAAAAGCTTTGATCGGAATATGTCCCTCACTCAAAGCAGAACAACAAATAAAACCATTTAACTTTTTCTCGTTCAGAAAATCGCGAGTTGATTTTGATAATTGAGTAAGGTCTTCCACAAAATAATTTTCATAAACTCCTGGAAAATCTCTGCGAGTAGCTTCAGCAGCTTCCGGAACAATATCAATACCAATAATAGATGTTACTCCTAATTTAGTAATAGCTTTACCAAATAACCCGCTCCCCGCTCCTAACTCTAATAGTTTCAAATCTTTGACAGATTCACCACTATTTTTTAAATTTTCAGTTAGTAGAGTAGCCATAACTTCGGGCGATCGATAGTGAAGTTTCTCTAAAGCTAGATAGTTATAGAGTCCAGGAATGCGATAAACTTCTGCATAATCATGGAGTTTTAAGCGACGCTCTCGCCCATTTTCTGTAATGAAAAAATATTCTTCATTAATTGGTAAATTTTCGATGTTATCGGGTAAGCGAATTTGAAAGTTCGTTGACATTTTGTTAATAATTTTATTAGGAATTCTGACTTCTGGCTTCCTTAACCTGTTGGAATTGCCAAGGCTTTACCATTATCGCTCGCTCCAATATACAACAGAAAAGGAACGGCAATTTTTACCCAATCTTGAGGTTGAATATACTTAGCTGCTTTTTCCGATCCATAAACTGTTTCTAAAGTATCGGTATGGATGGTTCCCGGCCACAGAGAAACGGCTGCCATACCTGGAGGTAATTCTTGTGATAGTGCTTTGGTCAATCCTTCGATCGCCCATTTACTAGCACAATAAGGCGCAGCGTTAGCAGTAGTGTAACGTCCCCAACCTGCACTAAAATTAACAATTACTCCTTGACTTTTAGCCACCATTTGTGGTAAAAAATGCCGGAGAACATTAGCCACTCCTTTGATATTGATATCAATAACGCGGTCGAAAATTTGCCCTTCTATTTCCCACAAGGGTGCAAGTTCGTGTACGATGCCAGCATTATTAATAATTAAGTCTGGAGCATCATATTTTGAGCTTATTATTTGACTCCAATTTTTAACTTGCATTTCATCAGCAATATCGACAGTCATAAAATGATGGGGTGCACCAAATTTGTGTTGCAAGGAGGCGATCGCTTCCTTATTCAAAGAACAACCAATAACAGTATGACCCAATTGAATAAAAGCTTCGGTCATGGCGCGACCAAGACCCCGACTGACACCAGTAATCAGAATTAACTTAGACATAATTATCCTTAAGGAGCAATACAGAAATCACTGCTTCATAAAACCGATATAAAACGTCTCTCTTGGTGCGCATTCCCTTGCGCCTGTCGGCGACGCGGGGTCGCACCGCATAATGTGACATTTTACTGTGTACGGACGTTTTCGCTACGCGACATGAAACGCTACGCGACATGAAACGCATTAATGCTCAAGCAACGTCCCTACCTGCTTTCCTACGGAATGCTGCGCAAACAACTGAGGCAAGTGCTTCGAGTTTAGACGAACAAACATTCGTTGTCTTTAGCTTTCTACATATCACTTTTAGTAAAGTTTCAATTCCCACACCTTGATGGCGGAGCGGCTCCAGGGTTGATATATCAAGAGAGCGCAAGTCTCCAAGAAGTTGGACTTTTTCTCGATAGACATCTCTGTGTGAAGAATTTAGGTAGACATGAATTGGATGGAAGATAAGCACTTTCAACCCTGGCTCCGACAAATCTAAGAATTCTGCTGAGTTCAGACTTAACTGACGTTCTAAGTGTAGGTTATCAGTCCACCAAACTGGTATTCGCAAGAGATCTCCATAAGCTCTGTTGATTTCAAGATTTGCATGAAAAGGTAAAAAGATCGAAGAATCATAAATAACTCCCTGCTTTGGCAAAAGATCGTATAACCCATAGTCCCAAAACATTCTGTGAGAGCGAAATCCTTTGGTATTTGGAAAATCAAACAGAAGTTCGTTAATCAGCTTTTCTGCTTCAGGTGTCACACCTCCACAAGTTCTGAAGTCAGGGTGAATTCCCGTTTCAATAAAGTCAGGGATGTCAAACCCCACCTTATTTGTGAAAAACATCGTGGCTTCTAAATCGTAGTCGGCAAGTATGCTGCACACATACTCTAGTACGAAATCAGGAGCCCAGTCTGTATCAAACGTAAGTGCAACTGTCATAAGGTGATTATCAAAAATGAATTTACCAGGGGAATTGAGTAAGTTATTGAGAGCGTGTAACTGTACAGAAATTAATTGGAATGACTATAACTTTCAGGACTTACGCATGAAATACGAAAAACTAAGATTTGAGATTGCTTGCCCTTAGGTCGCAATGACGAAAATACCTTGTAGTGCGTAAGTCGTAACTTTGATACTTAAGGCTTAATACAGAAATCACTATACCAATAGCTCATTGGTTTAACCCAAAAACGCTTGGCATAACCTTCACTCACCGCTTCACTACTTTCTCTATAAAGCAGAGATGGGGAATTGTCAACTACATAAAATGTATGACCTTGCTCATCTTGATAGATTGGATTTTCTATTTTAGTTGCACGAGTACCTTGAATTGCTCTGCCAGTATCTGCTGCTGCATCAATAATCCAACCTGTAGATTTCATGGAATCAAGCATTTCAAAAGTAACAATCGGTGCATCTCCTTGAGCAATTTCTACCGTATTGATAAAAATATCATAATTTTTAAATTCCTGCTGCATGAGATAGATATTACTCCGACGACGCAATACAGGTTCAATTCCTTTACTGGCTAAATATTTCAAGACCCCATAAGCAACATTTCCCGAACCGAATACTGCTACTCGATCGCTCTGGTTAATACCTCCTCGCAACATAATAGCTTGCATCATTGAGGCATAACCTGCTAATATACTATTTTTATGGGTAAGATCTCGTGGAATATTCAGAGTTTCTGTTTTTCCTTGAGTAACGCGAATAGATATGGAATTCGTAACATCAAATAGTCGGATCTTTTTGGGTTCAGCACAGTATTCTCTAAAATGTTTTCCTGATGCACCAAAGGGATGAATCCAACCGACAAGAGTTTGATTCTCTCTAAAGTATTGATAATCTTGGGGTTGAGGAACTTTAATGCAGTAAATTACATCTGCCCAAGCAAATAGACTTTCGCGAGAATAACCAGCACCTTCTTCATAAGCTGCATCTGGAATATCTAAACTTTCCCCATAACCTTGTTCAAATCTGCGTTCATCTTCTGAACTACAGTAGGATAGATGTTGTGGTAATAAACCGATTCTTTTTTCGTTGGTGAAACTGGGTTTAATGTAGGCTATTTTCATTGATGTTCTTCAGGTATTAACTAGCTATTAGCTTTTAGCATTCAGCTATCAACTTGTAGGTGCTTGCTGGCCATTCCCTCTAGTTGGGTTTAAATCCCCTGTTTCTATAAATCGGAAGGTTTAGGAGGGATTGAAATCCCCTCTCAGTCTAGGAATGCTTCGCAAACGCGCACATTTACTGCTGACTGCTGGTTGCTTATTTAAAATTCTTGGTGTTGAAAATTTCTTCTTCCTACAAAGAAGTTCCAATCAACATACCCTGAGTTGAGCTTTCTATTGCCTAGTGCTGGATCGAAAGCTGTTCTCCCGTGCAAAATTCTAAAATTTTGGAAGAGCAGACAGTTATGCGATTTCAACTGAAATTGATATTGATAATCGGGTTTTTTCAGATAGCGGAAAAAAGCATGATATGCTTGGTAGAAATATTCTAATTGCTCAAAAGGTAAATGAGGTCTACAGTTTCTTTTACTAAAACGGACTGTAGTCAAGTTCCCATATCTGTCGCATTCTAAAATAGTAGCAGTATTACAAAAACGATAGTGATGATTTTGGTCTACTAACCAAAATTGTACGGGAGTTTCAAGCAAAAGTTGAAAATATTGAGGATAGTCTTGGCGAAAGTCTTGAGCAACTCGAAAACCATCCACTAAGGTAGATTCACCCCCTGGGTTGTGGTTTTCTACACAATAAAGAAACTGAGCGAGGCGATGTCCTCCCCAGTAACTTAGATCGTTATGAGGAGGTAAGGGGCAACCATCACGGGGAGGTACAGATTCTTTAGTTTTGGCTTTAGTTTCTAGAGCAAAGATTTTCCCGTAATCAACGTTATAAATTGGACCGACAGATGAAAGAAAAGGTTCTAATTTTTCTGGTTGGATATTTTCTATAACGACAAATCCCAGACTAAATAATTGTTCCATCCAAACATTGTTATTAGTAGTCTGAGCATCATAAGTTTGGGGCGGTTTAAATTCTAGTTTGGCTCGATCCCATAAAATATAGTTGTCAGACTCGACTTCTGGTTGAGGATCGTAACTATTTTTGAGCAACCATTCCACAGAAAAAACGCTGCGGTGAGCGGGAGTTTCATCCCAGTCAATAGTTAAAGTTTCCTCATTTAATTCTATGGATAAAGGTTGGGGTTTTTCTGGGCGATCGCTAATATTTGGATCGTATAGTTGTTGATATGGAGCAGCATACCGACAACTTGGACAGTTTTCTCGCAACCAAATATAATGAAAGCTCTTACCTTTAATTGTAACAAATTGCTGCTTACTAAAAATTTTATCTTTATGTTGCATGATTTTAAGTTTTAATAAACTGATACTTAGGGTAAGGGTGGGCAAAAATTCTTTTTACCATTGGTGCAAAAAAAGCGAGCGGTAAAGTGTCATATTGGGGGTCGAAACTATTTTGATCGTAGTTTTCACAAAAATCAACGGTAGCTTGATAGTAGGGATGGTCGCGATATTTTTCCCGTTCGTAGCGATCGCTTCCCATGTAGTGAGCATAATAATACTTTTGAAATGTCGAATGGTGTTTAACTATCCAGTAGGTTTTTTCTGATACATAAGGTTGTAAAATAACAGCAGCTAATTCAGAGTGATTGTATGGGGCTAATTCATCACCAATATCGTGCAGTAATGCTGCAACTACAATTTCTTCACTTTCGCCATAACGATATGCTCGTGTTGCTGCTTGTAAAGAATGTTCATAACGAGTTACTTTGTAACCGTCAAAAGATGTTTTTAAAGGTTCCAAAGCAGCTAATATTCGTTCTGCTAAACCTTTTGTTGATTCTTCTGCTAAAGAGTAAATCAGTTCGTAATCTTCTTGAGTTCCATCAAGCATCCGAGTAAAACTGACTTGTTTCATTGTCGATCTTCCTGCTTTGATTTTTTTCAGTTTTGGTTGTTTTTGTTAGGACTTACGCATAGACCATATATATAGCATTTCAAGACTATGAAGTTAACTCCAAGAATCACTACTTGTTTATGGTTCTGCTAAATTTGAGTCTAGGTCTTTTTTTCTAATTATTTGCTGATATCCATATTCCTTACCTAAGAATTTTTGATTTTCCAATACTCCTTCGTATTTATTTTCTAAAATCGTGGAGTCCGGTAACTTTTGTAATGGAATATAGTGACGGTGGTCCAGACCTTCTCTTTTATATGGTTCATTCCAGACTGCATTGTGGTGACAAATTAAATTGATTCGAGGTTTATCTGTATAGTTACCTTCTGAAGCATGGATAGTATTAGAATGAAACCAGAGAGCATCTCCCGCTTCCATTTCACAATGTACTACTTCTAACCGTTCTAAAATTTTTTCCATTCTTTCGAGGTTACATAGGCGAGCGTCTCCAACGTAACTTGTATCTATTCGACCCATTAAGTGAGATTTTTTGATTACTTGAACACAACCATTTTCTCTCGTATTCGCAGTAACCGCAATAAAACAAGCTGATAAATCAGGAAATAAACATCCTTCTGTATATACTCCGCCATAAATTTGATGCCATCCGAAATGGCCTTTACTTTTGGGAAGTTTTTGTACCAGTTTGGAATGCCAATGATAGCATTCTCCTCCTAATAGGGTCTCTGAACCATCGACTACTCTTGCTAAACGAGGAATCACTCCTAGCAAGGAATCTCCTAACTCGGTCCAGTGAGCTATCCTACTAATATTGCCTTGAGCATCGGCAAATTCTGTTTCTTGTCCGCGTATTCCTGGATCCTTTTCACAGGCAATTCTTATAGGTTCAATTTCTTGTACTTCAAAGAAACCTGGAATAATCACAAATCCATCTTCGTTATATTTTGCTATCTGCTCTGGTGTTAAGGGGCGAGTTGTTTTAACTTGCTCTGGTATTAATGTCATCTGTAGATAACTCCTTTCTTGATTGATATTTACTGAATGGGTTAGATATGTTTTTTTGCATCTTCACTATCTGTGGGGAATTTTTGATTCACAAAGAAATCCTTTACTTGTCCAGAAGAACGAATTAACTGTATTGTTCCATCACTATAAGCTACTTCTGCTGGATAATTGTGTAGAGAAAAATTGGTCAAACTATGATTAAACCCATAAGCTCCACAATTATAGATTACCAAGCGATCGCCTATTTCTATATCTTCTGGCAGCATCACATCCTCCACCATAATATCTAAAGGTGTTGGCAGTTTTCCTCCCAGGGTTGCTTTCTGAGTATAGTTGCCATTTCTTCCGAGCACTTCCATATATTTGCTTGCTGGTTTCATAGACAGTCTTAAGAGTTGATGGACACCCCCATCCAAAATGATAAATTTTTGCCCTAGAGATTCTTTAATATCAACAACTTCACTCATGTAACATCCTGCTTCTCCCACCATGTAACGCCCAATTTCTACAATACAATGATAGGGATAAGGATTATTCTCAAAAATTCTTTGCAGCTCCTTACCAAAAGACTCAACATCAAATTCATTATCAATAGAATTGTAAGGTATACCGACTCCACCACCAAAATCTAACAGGGAGATATGATAACCTTGGTCATTGATTCTGTTAGCTATACTAATGGTATTTGTCCAAGAAGCTAGTAATTGGTTGTAGTCTAGGACATTACTTTCAGTAAAAATGTGAATACCTTTGAGGTTAAGATTGCTCAAAGAGTCGATCGCTGCAATTTCTTCTATAGCTCTATTTTCATCTACTCCAAATTTACTGGAACTACTGGCGATCGTTTGACTTTTTAGACTAGGTTCTCCACTATTAATATCATCACTCCCACAACTACTTGCTTTTTCCCTAATTTCACAACTCTGATTTGTTCTATATAAGGGGTTAATCCGAATTAAGACATCTTGCTTTTTACCATACTTTTGAGCCAAATTATTTAAGCGACGAGCTTCGTTTACTGATTCTAGTACAATGATGCCAATTCCTACCTCTATTGCTGCTGCTAGTTCTGAGTTAGTTTTCCCGGGCCCAGTAAACACAATTTGTGGGGCTGAAAATCCTGTTTTGAGTGCTGCCTTCAATTCTCCTGTTGAACTGATATCTGCTCCACATCCTAATTGAGCTAATGTATGGCAGATAGTTAAATTGCTATTAGCCTTTAAAGTATACAGAATGCTAAAATTTGGGGGTAGGTAATCTCGTAGTTTGGTATATTGACGGCCAATTTTGTTTAAATTGTACAAATATAAAGGAGTCCCGTATTGTTCTGACGCTGTTTTTATTTCTTGCTGAGATAAGAGAATTGGACGTACTCTATCTCCATTCAAATTAGTATTTTTCATAGAATTATGCTTGGACTTTCTGGTTGCTGAATAATTTTTAGTAGTCATATCATGTCCGGTAGCATCGGTATTATATAGCAAGGGTAGGGAAAACTTAACTAGGAACAGGGAACACTCAGGAATACCTAAGAGCAAGAAAAAAACTTAAATTTCCTGTAGATATTTACCTTTGGGTTTACACAAACGATCAAGTGCGGACATGATATCAGTAAATATCTCCATAAAAGAGAGAATAGAGAATAGGGGAAAATAATTAACAATTTTTCTACAATAGACTTATCGCTAAATAGATAGAAAAAATCGCTCAAATTAAGACACAGTAGTAATTCCAGATAAAAACATCTGGAAATTGCTAAAATCCTTACATGATAAGGGTTTACCAGTTTTTTATAGTTATAAGGCGACAACTCTAATAACTGATTTTATTTTTTATTGTTGGAAACGTCTAATAGTTAAAGATTTTTTTAAGATATACAGGACTTACGCAAAGAAACCGGGTTTCTACGGTAAATCGTTGTTTTGAGTAATAAACGCCTACGAGAAACCGGGTTTCTGGGTTCACCTGCGTAAGTTCTGATATAAAGAAAGCCACTAATTCCGGTCTAGACAAAGTTCTATTAACTCAAACTAAGAAATATGTCAATAGACATCTCCTCCAAATGAGGGAATAGGGAATAGGGAACAGGGAACCCACCCCTAACCCCTCCCAGGAGGGGAATAATTGATAATTTCTGGGTAATAATTGATTTTATTTTTAATTTTTGGATATGTCTAATAGCAACAACTCATATCTTATCAGAACGGTAGTACATCAAAAGACAGGATTTACCCAAAAACTCGGTTTATTACGACTACTAAAAATTTGTGCTAGACTCTCTAATACTAGAAAATACCAAAAATTAATCAAAATAGTTAAGTCTAATAGACAGGATTAAATAGATGACAAAGCAACGAATTGCTGAAATATTAAGAAGCGGTAAACCTGATGAAAAAGTAACAATTCAAGGATGGGTACGCACTAAGCGAGAGTTGAAAGAATTTGCTTTTGTAGAGGTTAATGACGGTTCATGTTTAGCTAACCTACAAGTGGTATTAAATCCTGATCTACCAAATTATCAAGAAAGTTTACAGCAAATGAATACAGGCGCATCATTAGAAGTAACTGGTATTTTGGTAGAGTCACCAGCAAAGGGGCAAAGAATTGAACTGAAGGCAGAAAAGGCGATCGCTTATGGGGATGCTGATCCTGAAACATATCCTTTGCAGAAAAAACGTCATTCTTTTGAGTTTCTCCGTACTATTGCACATTTGCGAGGACGAACTAATACTTATGGATCGGTTTTTCGGGTAAGAAATGCTTGTGCTAATGCTGTGCATCAATTCTTTCAAGAACGAGGTTTTTTGTGGGTTCATACTCCTATTATTACTGCTAGTGATTGTGAGGGTGCGGGGGAAATGTTTACTGTTACTAATTTTGATTTAAAGAAGGTTCCTTTAACAGAAAAACAAGATATTGATTTTAGTCAAGACTTTTTTGGAAAGCCTGCTTTTCTGACAGTTAGTGGTCAGTTAGAAGCGGAAATTATGGCAACTGCTTTTAGTAATGTTTATACGTTTGGTCCGACTTTTCGAGCAGAAAATTCTAATACTTCTCGACATTTAGCTGAGTTTTGGATGATTGAACCGGAGATGGCTTTTTGTGATTTGGTAGGAGATATGGATTTGGCTGAAGAATTTCTGAAACATATTTTTAAGTCTGTTTTGGAAAGTTGTCCGGAGGATATGGAATTTTTCAATAAACGGATTGATAAAACAGTTTTTGAAACGGCGGATACGATTATTAATAATAGTTTTGAAAGGATTACTTATACTGAGGCTGTTTCTTTATTGGAAAAGGCGGATAAAAAGTTTGATTATCCGGTAGAGTGGGGTTTAGATTTACAGTCGGAACATGAACGTTATTTGTGTGAGGAATTGTTTAAAAAGCCTGTCATTGTGACTGATTATCCGGCAAAAATTAAGGCTTTTTATATGCGTTTGAATGATGATGGTAAGACGGTTAGGGCGATGGATGTTTTGGTGCCAAAGGTAGGGGAAATTATTGGCGGTTCTCAGAGGGAAGAACGTTTGGATATTTTGGAGAAAAGGATAGATGAACAGGAGATGAATAAGGAGGAGTTATGGTGGTATTTGGATTTACGCAGGTATGGTACTGTGCCTCATGCTGGGTTTGGTTTGGGATTTGAAAGAGTGGTGCAGTTTATGACAGGAATGGGGAATATTCGAGATGTAATTCCTTTTCCGAGGGCGCCTTTAACTGTGGATTTTTAAAGTTAGGAATTATTGGGAAAGTAGAGGGGGGTTGCTGGGGAATAATTAGGGTTTGCTGAAAAAAGCAGAGTGTGGGACAAACCACTAACCCCTGCCAGGAGGGGAAGTGTCGGAAGGATTAGGCTATCGAATCTTGTCTACTCAAAATACCAACTTTTTGAGTTTCAGTCATCGAAAACCTGGCACTTTTTTCTACCTCCTGTAATTTACCAACGCCCTATTTTTTTAGTTTTTCGCTCTTTAAGATCAAACCATAAACTTCATGGGAGGTGAGGAGAATAAGAAACGAGTTGTGGAGAATTTAGAGTTTTAGGGCTAACTACTGAAGCCAAATAATTAGACAAAGTTAGACAAATGTTAAAAAATATTGAAAATCTGCTGATGAGCTGTTATCATACCATTAAAATCATCTTAAACAATCAAAGACTTTTTTTCATGGTGTCCGTGTTCAAATGCAATCAATCAAGACCAAGTTAAAAGTTAACAATTACCAAAAAACAATACTTGCTAAACACGCAGGTGTGGTTTGCTGGCGCAAAGCTTTCCTATCGGAATGCTACCGCAAACGCTAACGTCATGCTTATAACTGGGGACTCGCCTATTGTATTTCTGAGTACAAATCAACAAAAAAACGTCCTACTGCGATAGATTTGCATAAACGTTTAATTGCTGAAGTTAAAACTGAAAATCCATGGTATTATGAAGTCTCAAAGTGTGCCCCTCAACAGGCATTAAGAGATTTAGATAGAGCATTTAAAAACTTTTTAACTATTCCCAAACGTGGATTTCCGAACTTTAAGAAAAAAGGAAAAAAAGATAGTTTCTATTTAGAAGGAAGTATCAAAATTATTCAAGGAAATTATATAAAACTACCAAGAATAGGAATAGTAAAAACTTATGAAATCTTACCTTCTTGCAGAGTCAAAAATGTGAGAATATCTAAACGTGCAGATAATTGGTACATTAGTTTTAAATATGATTATCAACCAAAACCTACCCCAAAAGAACGAGATGTTATCGGTGTAGATGTTGGTATAAATACTCTAGCAACTTGCAGCGATGGAACAAAATTTGCTAACGTTAAAGCTTACAAACAAGCTAAAAAACGACGAACTCGTTATCAAAGGCGTGTCAACAAAAAAGAGCTTGGGAGCAAAAACAGAGCCAAAGCCATCAAAAAACTAGCCAAAATTCATAAAAAAGTAGCAGATATCAGAGCAGATGCACTACATAAAGTCACAACATGGGCGAGCTTTGAACCACAGCACCATTGTAATTGAAGACTTGAATGTGAGTGGAATGCTCAAAAACCACAAGCTAGCGAGTGCGATAGCAGACTGTGGCTTTTATGAGTTTAAGCGTCAGCTTATATACAAGTGTGAGTGGTATGGAAGCCAGATCGTGATAGCTGATAGATTTTATCCAAGTTCTCAGCTCTGCTCTCATTGTGGGCATCGACAGAAAATGCCGTTGCATAAGAGAACTTACGAATGTAGTAACTGTGGTTTTGAGGCTGACAGAGACTTTAATGCCGCTATCAACCTCAAAAACTATGTGAATCAGTAGCTTGAGTTCCAAGCGATTTTAAGCCTGTGGAGAAGATAAGTTGCAGACTGCGGTCAGTGGTCTTCAGTGTTTGCGCAGCATTCCGTAGGAAAACAGGAAGCTGGCTCCAAAGCTTATGCAATCACGCATGGGTAAGTTTGGGTAAGTTTAGTAGAACGGTTGTGAATTTAATCACAGAGTCGGCGATCGCTCTCACTGACATTAGGATTATTTTGCAGATAATCTCCCACCCACTCACAACCGAGTTTTATCAGATTTTCTAGATTCAAATTCCACAAAATTACTTTGCCATCTGTACTTCCAGAGGCAATCATTTGACCATCTGGACTAAAACAAATACTATTGAGACCACGCGGATACCCTTGAAAAGTATGTAACTCCCTGCCATTAAGATTCCAAAGTTTAATAGTTCTATCCATACTTGCAGAGGCAAGAATTTGACCATCAGGGCTAAAACAGAGGCTATAAATCCTACGACTATGTCCCTTAAAAGTTTGTAATTTCATTCCCTCAAGACTCCAAAGTTTAATAGTATCATCATCACTAGCAGTAGCAAGTAGCTTCCCAGTAGGGTCGAAAGTAACTGTAATCACAGCATTCCCATATTCTTGAATAGTTTGTTCTTCCTTGCCATCCAAATGCCAAAGTTTGATGCTACCATCCTTACTCACAGAAGCAATTATTCTGCCATCAGGACTAAAACTGACATGAAAGACTACATCTCTATGTCCCTGAAAAGTTTGTAGTTCCTTACCATCTAGACTCCAGAGCTTAACAGTGTTGTCGTAACTAGCAGAAGCAAGGGTTTGACCGTCGGGGCTAAAACTAACATCATAAACTCGTTCTCTATGTCCCTGAAAAGTTTGCAGTTCCTTACCATCTAGACTCCAGAGTTTAATAGTTTCATCTTCACTAGCGGAAGCAATAACTTTCTGAGTCTTGCTAAAACTAATGCTATAAATTCTACCTGTATGACCATTAAGGGTTTTCAGTTCTCTGCCATCAATATTCCAAAGTTTAACAGTGCTGTCATAACTAGCGGAAGCAATAGTTTGACCGTCAGGGCTAAAACTGACACTACTAACTTCATTACTATGCCCATTGAAAATATTTCGTTCTGTGCTTTTAACTCTCCAGAGTCTAATTGTATTGTCCCTAGAAGCAGAGGCAATAGTCTGACCATCTGGACTAAAACTGACGCTATAAATTCTATTACTGTGCCCACGGAAAGTTTGTAGTTTCTTGCCCTTAATATTCCAGAATTTGATGATTTTGTCTGCACTAGCAGATGCAATCGTTTGACCATCAGGGCTAAAACTAACCGCATTTACCCAATCTCTGTGACCTCTAAAAGTTTGTAATTCTTTGCCATCTAAATTCCAGAGTTTGATAGTTTTGTCAGCACTAGCAGATGCAATCGTTTGACCATCTGGACTAAAACTGACGCTATTAACGTTATAAGTGTGCCCAATAAAGGTTTTCAGTTCCCTACCATCTAAACTCCAGAGTTTGATAGTTTTGTCAGCACTAGCAGATGCAATAGTTTGACTATCAGGGCTAAAACTGATGCTAGAGACCCGATTTTTGTGTCCAATCAAAGTTTGTAACTCTCTACCATCTAAACTCCAAAGTTTAATAGTTTTATCAAAACTTCCAGAAGCAAGAGTTTGACCATCCGGACTGAAACTAACACTACTAACCAGATTCCTATGTTCTGTTGTAAAACTTTGTAATTCTGTGCCATCAAGACTCCAGAGTTTAATGGTGCTGTCAGAACCAGCAGATGCAAGTATCTGACCATCAGGATGGAAACAGATGCTATGGATGCGATCGCTATTTCCCGTAAAAGTTTTTAATTCTCTACCACTGAGACTCCAAAGTTTCAGAGAATTATCCCTACTACCAGAAGCAATCAAAGTACCACTAGGGTTGAAACAAACACTATTTACTCCATCTTTATGCCCTTCCAAACGATTACGCTCTCTAACTCCATAGACTGCCTGATGCAGTGCTGTTACCACCAGCATTTCAGCATCAGCTTTTGTTCTAATTGATTTGGACAATGATTGTAGAATTTTGGCTGCCCTCAATGCTTCTAGTAATGCTTCAAACTCTTGACCAGCGAGAAATAGTGTTTTTGAGGAGGCACTTTTGAGTAATACTTCTAATATCTGATTTGCCTCAGCCAATATTTGAGCTGCTTGTCTTTCTGCTGCCAATGTCCGTTGCATTTCGAGTTTATCTAGTTCTTGACTTGCCGTTAAAAACCGATAATCTTGTTCGCTCAAACTCTTAGCTGCTGCCCATGCTAGTGCTTCCTGTAAAGCTTTACCCCGCAAAAGTCGCGACTCATCTTGATAACCAGAAGCTAACCATGCAGCAAAAGCTTCTGAATAAGGTCGCAAAGTAGCTAATTCTTTCTCTACCCAAGTAACATTAAATACTGACTGATAAATGCGGTTAGCTACTATCAATTTACCTTCATATTTTACTACTAAACCAGTCAGTCGCAGTTCCATTTGTTCGGAACTATCATCTGCTACTACCTCCCCACTATTCAAAACTTGCTGATACAAACCTAATAACCGACTTGCTCGTTTTTCATTAGCTAAAAGGCGATCGCTTATGGTCTTTAAATGTTCTGGGTCGTCATTTATTCGCCAATTTTCCAGAATTTGTTTTTGTACTAAATTCTCTACCCATTCTGCCTCTTTATTTTCCCGAATAAAATCTGAATTTTTCTGAATTAAATTGCACAATTTTTGACTCAAAAAAGGTTGCCCTCCCGTCCAAAATAATACAGCTTCTAATAACCGATTAATATCTTGAGTTTTGTCTCTCAAACCTCTACCTAAAGCAGCTACTTCTGAGATTTTAAAACCAGTTAATTCTATAGGTATACCAATATTAAAAGGAGTGCGTTTTTTATCCATAATTAAATCTGCCGGAGTTGCCACACCAATCATCACAAAAGTTAATCTTTGATAATTTGAATTATCGGCTCTTTTGTTATAACAATCTCGAATTACGGCAAAAAAATCATCAATACTAAAAGGTAGACTCAGGGTACTATCAATTTCATCAATAAAAATTACAATATTTTGCTTAACAGTAGGCAGCAAAAAATCTCTGATAAACTTACTAAAACGTTTCACATTCGAGAGTTTATTTGTAACCGACCACCACTCATCAATATCAAAAAAATCATCTAAATTTAAACTACTGACAATACTATCAATGACTCCAGCATACCATTGGTCGGCAGTAACTTCCCAACTACCAACTTCTGTAATATCAATAGTTGCACAGGCAATTCCTTCTGCTTCCAACCGTTGTCTAGTTTTGACTCTTAAACTAGATTTACCCATTTGACGACAGTTCAATACATAACAAAATTCTCCTGCTTTTAAACCTTGATAAAGTTGTTCATCGGCAAGTCTAGTTACATAAGTGGGAGCATCTGGAGGCAAACTACCTCCTACTTGATAAATTGATTTTTTATAGATTTCCATATTGGTATAATTCCCTAAGATTATCCAAAGTAATAAATTTTTTAACCAATAATTACAATCACATATTCCCCACTAAATATAGGCTACTATGTAGATGGATAGTAAAGTATGATAAGTAAAACTTAAACTAAAAAATGAATTGAAGAAGGAGACAGGAGACAGGAGACAGGAGACAGGAGGAAAATTACATGGGGATTCGCTCCCCCAAGTAATGCGTGAACACCCCCGTTGACGGTGGGGTATTAAACCCACAAAGAAAATGATCAAATAGGCTTATTTTCTGGCATCGAATTTAATGTTAATCCAGAGCTAGGGTTAAATGGTTTTTGCGATTTTATTATTAGTCGTTCCACATTACAAACGATAAATCACTAAAATTTTGACATTCAATACACATTCATATCGGGTTTGGAGCGATGGTTAAGTTGAAAATTTGTGTTAATCTCCCAATATTTCATCAACAGTAAAAGTTATATTAGGCAAAGCTTGAATTGCCACAGTTTCACCGCGTTGAAAAGTCTGCACAATCTCATAACCATTCGCAGTAGGTTGTCGGTAAACTTCCAGACATTTTTGAGGAAGATTTACCAACCAAACTTCA
>NZ_JAAHGM010000032.1:0-70336 GCF_010692625.1 Okeania sp. SIO2C2 | reverse complement strand
ATTAGGCAAAGCTTGAATTGCCACAGTTTCACCGCGTTGAAAAGTCTGCACAATCTCATAACCATTCGCAGTAGGTTGTCGGTAAACTTCCAGACATTTTTGAGGAAGATTTACCAACCAAACTTCAACAATATTATTCTCAGCATATAAGGGAATTTTTACTTCTTGGTCATATTTAACTGTTGTATCTGACACCTCTATAAGGAGAAATATATCTTCTGGTTGAGGGTGTTGAGTGCGACGAAATCCTTGCCGTCGTTGCAGCAAAGCGATATCTGGTTCTGGTTCAGAATTATCGTTTAATCTTACAGGATTTTGAACTCTCACAGTAACAGTTTTTGCTAAACTTAAAATGAACAGTTCGGTAAGATTGTCCACACAATTTGCGTGATGAATACCAATGGGGGACATTTTGACAATTTCTCCTCGGATTAGTTCTACTCGTTCATTTTCAGTTAATACTCCTGCTTCGAGCATTTTATAGTACTGGTCTACAGTAAATAGTCGTCGCAATAATTGTACAGACATTACTAACTCCTTGAGAATAATTGTATTAAGCATTTCCTAGGTCATGCTGCGCAAACAGCATTCAGCATTCAGCTATTTTTTAGTTATAGCTCAAAGCTTTTTTTACTAATACTCAGAACAGAATAAATTTATATAGTATTGAGTAATTAATGTTGAAAGTTTGTATTAATCTCCCAATATTTCATCAACAGTAAAAGTTACATTAGGCAAAGCTTGAATTGCCACAGTTTCACCGCGTTGAAAAGTCTGCACAATCTCATAACCATTCGCAGTAGGTTGTCGGTAAACTTCCAGACATTTTTGAGGAAGATTTACCAACCAAACTTCAACAATATTATTCTCAGCATATAAGGGAATTTTTACTTCTTGGTCATATTTAACTGTTGTATCTGACACCTCTATAAGGAGAAATATATCTTCTGGTTGAGGGTGTTGAGTGCGACGAAATCCTTGCCGTCGTTGCAGCAAAGCGATATCTGGTTCTGGTTCAGAATTATCGTTTAATCTTACAGGATTTTGAACTCTCACAGTAACAGTTTTTGCTAAACTTAAAATGAACAGTTCGGTAAGATTGTCCACACAATTTGCGTGATGAATACCAATGGGGGACATTTTGACAATTTCTCCTCGGATTAGTTCTACTCGTTCATTTTCAGTTAATATTCCTGCTTCCAGCATTTTATAATACTGGTCTACAGTAAATAGTCGTCGCAATAATTGTACAGACATTATCAACTCCTTAAGGATAGTTATATGAATTTGTTTATATATAACAATTATATTTATTATAAATATTCTTGCCTAACTTTAAAAAGCGTTTCGGTCCGGAATGTTCTACGAACAGATACCATTATCTATACACAAATTTTTAAGCTGATAGCTAATATCTGATAGCTAATAGCTAGTTAAGTTGTTAATAATTGAATCAAATCCTCAGTTATCGGACAACCTGTTTCCCTTTCAAAATGAAGAAACATCGGACTAAAATTCGCCTCCAGGAAAACAAAATCTCCATTAGGTTTAAATCGCCAATCAATACCAGTCCATTTTAATCCGAATGCTTTAGTAATAGCTAAACATTTTTCTTTGATATCTTCTGGTGTTTCTAAATAGATTAATTTTGCTCGTTTATCTTCCCGAAAATCTAAGGAACTACTTCTAATTTCAGCAGAATAAACTTTTTCCCCAATCACATAACTACGAATATTTGTACCGGGAATAAATTCTTGGATAGTTACAGGAGAAATGCTTAATGCTAATTTCATCCGATTAATTTCTAGATGTTCTTTCGTTAAAAGTTGAGTATGAGAACCACCATAAACAGGTTTAAAAATTACATCTTTAAATGCTTGAGAAAATTCAAAAATTTCATCAGCATTATTAGTAATAAGAGTCGCTGGAATAGTCACACCTATTTTATTAGCTAAACTTAACTGTAATGGTTTTTCTTTATGAAATTCATAAGCTTCCCAACTATTCACCCATTTATCGGGTTTAGACCGCATAAAAGAACGTAATAAACCCATCGAATCATTAACTGCTATTCTCTCCTGATATGAATCGGTTAATTTCGGAACATTGACCCCGGCAAAAGTCCGCCAAAAAATTTTATTTATATCTGCTAAATTCCATTTTCTGCCATCTGGAAATGTTAAACATCCTGTGTGAGTAATAGGTTGCCAAGAGATTTTTAACTTAGTGGGAAATAAACGAGTATCTAAATAATCAACTGTTATACCTTTTTCTGTGAGAGACTTTTTGAGATGGGCAGCATGAATATCTTCTTCATTGCCCAGGATTAAAATATTCATTAAAGTTATATGGCGCTACGCGCTACGCGCTAGGGAATAGGGAACAGGGAACAGGGAACAGGGAGGAAAAATTATTTCTGGATAAAAATTGACTTTATTTTTGATTTTTGGAGATGTCTAATAAGGAAGACTTGGGAGAAAAAAGGGTAGATATTATGAATTTGAATATATTTCTGCTTACAAGTTCGCTTTCTCCCTTTGTCTACTTTGTCTGAATTAACTAGATTAACTAAATTAGGACTTACGCACTGACAATATATAGGGTTTTGTGCGTTACGCTGCCGCTAACACACCCTACTGGACTGACACAGCTAAAATGGTGCATTATTTTAACTTGAAAATTCTTACTTTTGACTTTTGACTTTTGACTTTTGAATTGAATCTAATGCAACATTTAAGATGAAACAGTCTACTACCAATAGCTTTCCCATTTATTAACTAAATAAAATTAAGGTTTAAATTGTCTAGAGATGAAACACCTTCTATGATGGCAATCAAATCTCCTGATACAGTAGATATATTAACTGAATTATTAACTATTTCAAAACGATAATCATTCAAACTTCCTGATAACTGAATTCGGTCTAAAGGAACATCAAAATTTTGAATTAAAGCAAAGTCTAAATCACCAAAACCAAGATAAAAAGGCGACCCTGGGGAAGAACCAAGTATAAATTGATCTACTCCTTCTGTTCCCGAACTACCAACTAATATATCAATTTCTCCCGTTCCCAAATCACTAGGTATAACTCGGTCGTTGATGAGGTCATATCCAATAACACTAACACCAACAATTCTGGTATTGTTGCCGAAAGCATTAATAATATCATTACTATCATTGTCAGTAAAAAAACCAATGCGTTCAATTTCAAATTGTCCAAACTGAATGTAATGTTCTAAACCAGAACTAAATTGTCCTCTGTTGATAGCAACATCAATATCAGGATAAGATTGCCGATAAATCTCTTCATTAAAATATCCACCTTCTTCTCCTATTGCAAAAGTAGTTACTCTTCCTTCTTCCGAACCTACTGGAGTGAAAGTTCCATTATTAATAGGAGCAGGAAAACCGCCTTCTTCTCCTATTGCCAAAGTAGTGACACCACCTTCTTCTCCTAGTGCTTGAGTTGTTGCGAAACCTTCTTCAAAGCTTGGTTGAGTAAGAGTTTCATTACTTATAGGAGTCGCGCCACCTTCTTCTCCTACTGCTCTAGTTGTGGGTTCTGCGGGTGGTACTTCTATGGGAATAAGACCACCTTCTTCTCCTATTGCTTGAGTTGTTGCGAAACCTTCTTCGGAGTTTGGTTGAGTAAGAATTTCATTATTAATAGGAGTAGCAAAACCTCCCTCTTCTCCTACTGCTCTAGTTGTGGGTTCTCCAGGTGGCACTACTATGGGAGTTAGACCACCTTCTTCTCCCAGTGCTTCAGTCGTAGGTACAGAAAGATTACCACCTTCTTCTCCCAGTGCTAGAGTTGTTGCTATAGCTTCACTGGCACCGCCTTCTTCTCCGATAGCTAAAGTTGTTGCTATAGGATCGTCACCATTTTCTGAATCATCAAAAGCTGTTGTTATGTCACCACCTTCTTCTCCGATAGCTAAAGTTGTTGCTATAGTTTGAAAAGAGTCATTACGAGTATTAGGGTTAGGTTCAACTTGACTTTTTTGTAAAGACTCAAGAGTCTCTAGGTCATTGTCAAATGGATGTCTCATATTTTCCTTTTGTTCAACTTTTATTTATTATGAAAAATACTGAAGATTGTTGAACATCTTCTATAAATTACAGTATAGTTGAGACATATCAATATTTATAGATGAATAAACTACCCAATGACATAGATGAAGCACTTACTCAAGCCATAGAAGCTACTAAGGCAGCTCTCCAGGATGGTTACAGTAGAATCCAAATCGAAATAGTTATTCCAGAAATTGAACTTCAAGCTCAATCTCTAGCAGCACAATTTATTCCTGCTTTACTTGAAGAAGGCATTCAACCAAAAGTCTTCTTTCCTGATACTGGTGCTGCAGCATTGGCAAGACGAGATTGGCAAGATGCCCCTTTTGAAGTCAAAGTAGAAGATATTGGTACGAGTAGGTCTCCAGTTGATAGCAAAATTGCACCGGAAGACGAATTTTTTCTGTTAGTTGCCCTTTCTTCTGTAGAAGTGGCCCAGGCCGAAAGATTGTGTAATTTGGCAGGCGATCGCCCAGTTGTGATGTTAATTCCCAGATTAGAGGATGTATCTATCGTGGGAATTGGTTATGCAGCACGTCAACTCCGGGAAAGATTTCTTAAAACTATTGAATCTTGTTACTATATCAAGTCTTTTGGTGAAGCTGCATTGTACCGTTGTTATCCTTCTCCCTGGCAAGTTTGGCTGGAGGAAAATGGCCAATATAAATTAATTGCAGAGCGATCTGAGAAACCAATGGGAGATACTGTGGAAATGATTTTAGCTGAAGCTACTACTACAGTTAAAATAGATAGCTCTGCTTCTTCTGAGCAAACTACTACTAAACCAAAACGGAAAGGATTTTTAACTGAAATTCAAAAATTCCTGCGTGCTTTAAGTAACTAAATTTTCCGCAGACATGAACTTACTAAAAGTATTTTTCGTCTAAGGTATGCCGACCCCAATTTTACTCGAAGCTACAATTTGTTTCAAATTAGCTAAATTCTGGATTTGCCTAAAAATTAGGGTCGGTTGACCTCAGAAACTATGTGATATTATAGATACAAATTAAAGGGAATAATATATTAGATGTTTTAATTAAATTTTCTGACATTAAAATTTAGTATAATAAAGTCTTTTTTGCCTTACTTAATGCAATAAAGTAGATAGAAAAAAACTAGATATTGTAGGAAATCTTTAGAAGTAAAAATGAAGCAGAGACGTATTATAATTGGTGATGTACATGGGCATTATGATGGTCTAATGGTTTTGCTAGAGGCGATCGCCCCTGGAAAAAATGAAAAGG
This sequence comes from Okeania sp. SIO2C2, assembly GCF_010692625.1. Classification (NCBI taxonomy): domain Bacteria; kingdom Bacillati; phylum Cyanobacteriota; class Cyanophyceae; order Oscillatoriales; family Microcoleaceae; genus Okeania; species Okeania sp. SIO2C2. Next base: position 65,018 of record NZ_JAAHGM010000032.1, on the reverse strand, counting down.
TGTATTTTTTAGGGGACTTAATAGATCGAGGCCCAAAAAGCTCCCAAGTAATAGAATTTGTCAGAAATAGCTCCTATCAGTCTCTCCAGGGAAATCACGAACAAATGATGATTCAAGCTCTTTCAGATAAAGCAGACAAAAAAGGAGCATGGGAAGCTTGGTTTTACAGTGGAGGGAATGAAACGGTAGAAAGTTATAGAGATCAAGGAATTATGCCTTATGAGGATGTAGAATGGATTCGATCACTACCTCTATATCTAGACTTAGGAGATATTTGGTTAGTTCATGCAGGGGTAAATCCAAAACTACCTATTCAAAAGCAAACTTATCATGAATATTGTTGGATTCGCAAAGAATTTCATGGTATTGAAAAACCTTACTTTCCCAATAAGTTAATGATTATAGGTCATACTATAACTTTTACTTTTAATAATGTTGAGCCTGGAGAGTTAGTTCGTGGGGCAGGTTGGCTAAATATTGACACGAGTGCGTATCATCCTCGTAGTGGATGGCTAACAGGATTAGATGTTGATAATAATATTGTTTATCAAGTTAATGTTAATAGTAATGAAACTAGGAAAATGCCTCTAGAAGAACTTGTAAAACCTTATGCTTCCAAGCCAACTTTAAAAGAAATAATGCAAGAACCTTTATTAGCTAAAAAAAAGCACAAAGAGAAACTTAAGGTCAAGAACGATTGATGAAAGTAGCAGTTTCTCTTTCAACAATTAATAATTAACAATTTCTTGTAAATAAGAGGATTGGCTAAAAGGATTGTTTTTATTTTTTATCTATGAATGGAGAGGCTTTATACCTTAATTTTTCGGTAAATATAAATATTAGATTAATCCTGAATGCAATTAGAAGAAAAACAACAATTAATTACTTATTTAGGTCAATTTGTTACCCATGCTCGTTGGGAAAAAATAGTATCTGTTTTGCAGCAAAGAACCCGTCATATTACTGTTATTTTAGAAGATATTTATCAACCCCACAATGCTAGTGCGGTACTCCGAAGTTGTGACAGTTTTGGGGTACAAGATGTGCATATTATAGAGAACAAAAATATATTCACAATTACTCAAGGTGTTACTGTTGGTTCAGACCGCTGGTTAACATTATACCGCTATAATCAAAAAGGCATAAATAATACTCAAGAATGTTTAAAAAAATTAAGAAGTGAGGGTTATATCATAGCAGCAACAACCCCCCATACAAAGCAAATAACTGTTGAACAATTATCTGTAAATACAAAAGTAGCGTTAATGTTTGGTTCGGAAATTAATGGGTTGTCAGAATATGCTCAAAACAATGCAGATGTATCGGTAAAAATTCCAATGCAGGGATTTAGTGAAAGTTTTAATATTTCAGTTAGTGTTGCTTTGTGTTTATATGATATGACAAATCGTTTGCGACGACAGCATAATAATTGGGAATTAACTGAAACAGAAAAATTAGATTTGGAATTAAATTGGCTGCGGAAATCTATTAAAGCTGGGGAACTTATTGAGAAGAAGTTTTTCAGAGATATTTGTAATTGAATAAGGAAGAAGGAAGAAGTAAGAAGCAAGAAGTAAGAAAGCGTTGAGTTATTTAGGAGGTAGCTGTATTTTGGTATCATTATTATCATTTTCTTTGTGGGTTTAATACCCCACCGTCAACGGGGGTGTTCAAAATTACTTGGGGGAGCGAATCCCCATGTGATTTTCCTCCTGTCTCCTGTCTCCTGTCTCCTGTCTCCTTCTTCAATTTGATTGCTCTTTAAGTGATAAATTTCCTAAAGTCAGGAGTCAGAATAAATAGCTTTAATACCATTTATTAGGTCGGAATTTATATTTTTAGTCCAGTGGACATCTCCTATAAAGTCTTTTAATTGCTCTTATTATTTGTAACAATCTTTTTCCAAATTGGTATAACACCCAATTTATTTAATTGAGTGAATTTTATTTAAAAATAGGTTGACCTTTAGGAGATAAAATATTTTACCTTGACTATGTTTCCGAGGGTCGTGAAATCAGCAACTAGGTTGGCAAATTCTGTGGAACCGTCGGCAAAATTTAATCTCATTTCGCTAAGGTTTAAGCCTCCTCCATGGGGTTTCCTGTAGTCGAATACGCCCTCAATAGTTTGGTGTGCCGTTCTGCCAAAAGACTGTTCCCGCTTCCGGACTGGTTACCCATTGCCAAGTCCCCTCTGTTGCTGTGTCATTTGCACCTAACCATCCACCTGCTTGTGCAGAGAAATGCTCTGTGGGTATACCGATGTTGGAAATAATAAAGTTGTGTTCTGCTTCAGAGGTGATGGTTATAGCAATGAGCGCTGGCATCTTTACATACTACATCAACAGGGTTGATGTAGTATTGTAGTTGCTGCATGACTTGCATTTTTCATACATAAATTAGGCGATCGCCAAACATTAAAATTTTAGGGATGTGTGTTTAGGTATTGACAATTTACAGTTTATAATTTAAGAAACTTCTATCTTCATACATTTTGAGTGTTATGGTACATCCTTACAGTCAAGATTTGCGTGAACGGGCTCTTAATCTTATGATTAATGGTATGTCTATTAGTCATGTGAGTCGTTTATTAATATAAGTCGGCCTACTCTTCATCAATGGCGAGATCGATATTTAAGCACAGGTTCAACAGTGGCTAAAGTCAGTGTACCTCCTCCTCAGACATCTAAAATGAAAGACTGGGAAGAATTTGAAAAATTTGTTCAGGCTAATCACGAGCAAACTCATGCGTCAAATGGCTGCAACATGGGGAAACTGTAGTCGTTTTACTATTAGTAGAGGTTTAAAAAAACTTGGCTTTACTCGTAAAAAAAAACATATGGTTATCAAGAAAGAGACGAACTAGAAAGAGAAGAATTTATCTTTAAACTAAATCACATGGACAAGAAAAATATTGTTTATGTAGATGAAGCTGGTATAGATAATCGGGAAGATTATCCTGATGGTTATGGAGTTAAAGGAAAAAGAGTACCAGGTATGAAATCAGGAAAAAGAACTGAGAGAGTAAGTTGGATTGCAGCTATAAATCAAGAAAAAATGTTTGCTCCTTTAACATTTGTAGGAAGTTGTAACCGTGATTTGTTTGAGAGCTGGTTGGAAAATTGTTTACTACCAAAATTACAACCAGGGCAGGCAATCATATTGGATAATGCAACGTTTCATAAATCAGTTTATATTGAAGAATTAGTGGCTAAAGCCAAGTGTGAAATCTGGTATTTACCACCTTACTCGCCAGATTTGAACAAGATAGAACATTGGTGGTTTGTACTCAAAAATTGGATTAGACAAAGACTCAAGGAATTTGAGGATTTTAGAGGTTGTGTGGATGCAGCAGTCAATTGAAAATCCTCAAGTTTTTCCGTAGTGGTGAAAGATATGCGATACGAATAATTGATGTAGTTGCTCTTGGAGACGATTCTCCAGAGGAGACGCTTCGCGAACGCTTTGACACAAGAATGTGATTTTTTAGTTGTCTGTTAAATCAAGTTCCCTCTCGCGATCGCGAGAGGGGTAGTGTCAGCAATAGCAGAATGGATACGATCGCAAATAAAAAATATCAGTCATCTAGCATGGTTTGTATTGCTTGTCAAGTATTGTGTAGTATGTAAACATACCAGCGCTCATTGCTATATCAGATATCTCTGCCAACCATTATAAGAGCGAGTTTCAGCACTAGCTTTTGCTTGGTTCCAAGTATATTCACCTGGAACATATTCGTAGTAGTGACCTGTATCGGAGTTGAAAAAGACGCTAGCGCTTGCTGGTTTGTTTATTGCTAAAGCGATAGTTGTTGCTCCTAGGCAAGCTATGGATAGTTTTTTTATGGAAATCATAGAGTTGTTTTATCCTATTTACTGACAATGATTTGAGGTGGGGTTCTTGTCTTGACAGATATTTGCTTCTAAGGTTTTGACGCGATCGCTCTTTAATGAATCACCAATTTTGAATTCTTTTTGTATTATTTTGTATTATTGCGACATACGCAATAAAAGAGAGAATGATCGCTCTTTAATGAATCACCAATTTTGAATTCTTTTTGTATTATTTTGTATTATTGCGACATACGCAATAATCGACAAAAGTATTTTTAAACCTTGTCGATCATCGACAATATTCATTACAAGGATCGTGTAATATGGTTTATGTTGTAAAAATTTCTGTCAAAAACCTTTTTGTTTGCTGAACAATATCCTTCTCAAATTTTTATCTGTATAACTCAAATATATGCAACTAAAATCACAGGTGCATTGGATTCAACATCCAGATGGTTATTAGATATTACGAAATTCTGAATATCCGACCTTGATTCAAGTAGAGAATTTTCATAAAAATGTGATTTTTCAGTTAGGTAAAAAACCGATAACTACTATTGCTAATAAATACGATTTAACTGATAAAAATATTCAAAAACTGTTACAATAAACATCTATAAAGGATATGTTATCAGATATTAAGCTACCTCCAAAAACGTTTTATGTGTAGCGAATATTATTTTTAAAAGTATTTTATATAAAATTGTTATTTTACTATCTCGTCTCACTCAATTTTCAGTTTTTGTGAAATTTTAGCATTATTTTTCGTATTTTATATAACTAGATAAAATTTAACTTTGCCAAACTTGAGAGAAAGAAGGAAGATGTTTTTTAGTTGAAGTTCCGATCTACTTACAACCTTTAGGTATTTACCTTTAGGTATTTAATAATTGCTGATAGCTGAGATCATAATTGCTTGATTTATTACCTTCTTTTTTCTTCCATCCCCTTTTTTCTTACGTGTTAATGGTAGTTATATCATGTCCGCACTTTATCGTTTGTGTAAAACCAAGGGTGAATATTTACAGGAAATTTACGTTTTTCCAAGCTTTTAAGCCTTCTTCCCTCTTCCTTCTTCCTTACTTTTACGCTTACAATACCGATGCTACCGGACATGATATTAAACATTTTTTGGTAGAAATAATGCTTCAAAGTCAGTCTAGACAAGGGAATTACGTCGATGCCTTAAAAATGGCTAGAACCCGTGCTTATTCAGGATTTATACCTTTTTGACATCAAATCCTCTGCCCATCTATATTTGATCCTATTTTCTGGCTTTATTTTGTGTAAGTCCCATTAAGAATTACCATGACTAAAAGGTAAATCCTCATTAATTCTCTCCATTTCTAGCTGTTCCATTTCATTCACTTGCCCAATGTAGGACAAGAAGATTTTTGACAAACGATTATGGTAAAATTTGTGCATACTATGGTTAGGTGTTGCTGGAAAACCACGCCGTTTTTTATGACGCCCACCAGCACCAGGGTCAAAAGTCTTAATACCATGGTTGATCGCCCATTCTATCGGAGCATAATAACAAGCATCAAAATGTAAACAATCTATTTCGTAAGTGCTGCCCCAATAACGACCGTAAAGGCGATCGCCCTTAGTAATACAAAACGACATTCCTACAGGGAAGCGGTCGTCCTCCTCACTGTAACCTGCCACAAATAATACTCGATGGCGAAAGTCGTGATGTAATTGTTCAAAAAATCGCTTCGTCAAATATTTACTACCCCACCAACCAAATTTATCGCAGGTACTCTCGTAAAAACTGTACATCTTAGAAAACAGAGCTTTCGGTATTTCATCCCCAGTGAAAGTCTGCATTTGTAAACCAGCTTTTCCTACTGCTTTACGTTCCCGCTTAATATTACGACGTTGATTAGAATTAAATACTTTGAGATAATCATCAAAAGTTTGATAACCTTGATTCTGCCAAATATAACTATGGTGTAGCCAACTGCTAAAACCATTACGTTGCAGTACAGGATGCCATTCTGGATCGACATAGAGAAAATGACATCCAGAAATATGATGGCGATCGCAAAAATGATCGATTTCCCTGACCATCAAAGCTGTCATTTCATCCTCATCCTCCCCAGGCGATATTAAAAATCTATATCCCTCAGCAGGAGTAAAAGGCGACATTCCCAATAACTTCGGGTAATATTCAATACCTAAGCGGTAAGCTATCTCGGCCCATTGATGGTCAAAAACAAATTCACCTTGACTGTGTCCCTTGATATAAAGTGGAGCTGCTGCTATTAGTTGTCTATCTCGCCATACTGTTAAATGTTGCGGTAGCCATCCACTTCTACCACCCACACTACCAGAAGTTTCCATATTATGCAGCCAGTCCCATTCTAGGAAGGGAGTTTTTAAAGGTTGGGCCAGAGCATCCCATTCTGGTTTAGGGACTTCAGCAATTTTGCCAATCCAGGCTAGAGAATATTGAGGTTTAGGCTGTTGGATCATGTTTAACTCTTTTTGGTGCGTCTGATATCTAATTTACCAATAGTATAAATACAGCGGATTCCACTTTGGTGAGGTACACCCATCGCGGGCAAGATGCCTGCACTTACATTCATTTAATTGTTAACATCTGTACTTTATTACTTTATGTAGTTGGAATCTGCTGTAACTATTTTTCTATTCCAAAAACTAACTAATAATTTGTTCTCTCACCCAATTCCGAAAAGTTTTCATGGTTTGATTTCTGCCCATATTTTGACAGCGAATACTATATTCTGGAATTACTTCAGTTAAGGGCAAATCTGGAAAATGAGGACTAAATTCTGATTCTATATATTTGTTATTCTCTAACACATAAATTTGTAATTTTCCTTTTTCAAATCGCCAAAGTTCCCCTACTCCTAAATTGGCATAAATACTCAGATGAGTACGAGAAGTTATATCTATTTCTAAAGCTAAATCTGGCGGTGGGTCGATAGTTAAATCTAGACGTTCTTTCCCACGAACTTTAGCTTCATTTTCAATATAAAAACAATTGTCTGGTTCTATACCTTTTGCCATTTGCTCATTTTTGAAAGTTGTGGAACCTAGAGTTAAAAATTCTCTGTCTAGTTCTTCTAAAAGTGCTTTTACTAAGTCGCTAATAATTTCTTTGCTAAGTTCGTGTTTTGGTAATGGACTCATAATTTCTAAAGTGTTATTTGCATAAGCTATTCGAGAAGCACGACTTTCTCCTAAGTCTGTGAGAATTTCTTCAAATTCTTGCCAGCTTACATCTTTTAGTAACACTTTTTGCCCTGGTGGTACGGTTAATCTTTTGAGTTCTAGCAGCATTTTTTTCCTTTAATATATGATGATATATTGAAATGCAGTATTGTACTTTATTATATAAGCTGAATTATTGATTGATAACAACAAACAAGAAAAACTTACATAGATTTTTAGTCTAGTGATTTATTGTCAAAAATAAACACTTTGTAGGTAATATCATGTCCCGTTAAACAGTGATAAATAAATAACTGCGGAGGAGTCAGGAGTCAGGAGTCAGGAGTCAGGAGAAAAGAGGGAAGGAAGAAGAACAACAGGAGAAGAAAGAGAAAGTTTTTTTATAACTAATTATCCGGACATGATATAAGCATTTCCTGCGGACTGCTGCGCAAACAGCTATTAGCTGTCAGCTATCAGCAACAAGACTCTATCTTTAAGGACAGTGTTTCAATTAACAACTTACTTTAAGGGTAAAGGAGGCAACTTTTTTAGTAAGACAGTTAATACAGCTTTGACCCTAAGACCCTAAACTAAAAGCACAATAGCTGATAGCTGATGGCTGACGGCTAAATGCTTACCTTTGTAGTTTTATTTATCTTCTTTACCATCACAACTGAGACATGATTTTATTTGTTGGTCGCGTAATTCACTTTCCCTATGAATATCATCTTCGTTTTCCCTAACAATTATTTCACGTTGTGCATCATAATTAATTAAATAGTCGTACATTAATGCTTTCCAATGTGGACAGTCTTTACTGTAATGATAAATTGTATACTTTACATCCCAAATATACTTATTTTCTGCTTTGTTTCTTATATCTGAAGCTAAAGATATCTCAATTAATTGTCTTGTGGTATACAAATTTTTCAATATAGACGGACAAATTTTTGTGTAATTACTTTCGATTTCTCGATCCACCTGTTTCAAAATATTTTCGTATTCTATACCTGGAGTTTTTTTTGTTTTACGATATATTTCACTAATAATTTTGTTGATTTCTACATAGTTATTTGGTATTAATTTAGTTTTGTAAAAGTTGAAAATTTTTTTGTATTTCCTGGGAAGTTTTTCTAAAGTTTCTACTGTTTTTTGTTCCAAGAGATCGATAGTTTCAAATATTCTTCTATGTCCCTCAAAATCACCACCACCAAGTCTATCTATAATTTCTAGACAAAGCCAGTATACATAAACTTTATTGTTTAGGTTTTTGAGATCTTCTTTGTTGCTACGATCATTATTCTTTCTTTTTTTACGTTGTAACTCCCCTTGTGCATAATGATTAATTTTATTTTCAAAACTTCCTCCCCAGCAACACTTAATTAAATTACCAGTATCCGCAAATGGAAAGCTAAGAAAACCAATATTAATAAAAGGAATAAGATTAACTCCTCCCATGAATAGCGAGAACAAAAATACTGATATAAGAAAAAATAAAACCCCTAGTCTGCGCCAAGTTGAATCATCTAAATTTCCTTGACGAAGAATACAGCCGATGTAAATATCTCTTGCTTTATTAATGCTACCAATCTGATTAGAATTATCGCCAGCATTTTGATTAATCTCAGACATTATTTATGCTAACTATCTACATGGTAATATCGCGTGCTGAACCTATTTGACCAATTTGTTTTGCGCTGTCTCCTGCTGTTTGATTAAAATTTCCTGTCTGTTCAACATTGATCCTTGTAGAAGTAGGATTATTTTCTTCCATTAATTTTTTTACTTATTTTTCTAGGATTTCATCAGCCTCCAGTATTTTTTTCAATTGTCGTCTGAAAGCTGCTTCTGCATCTTTATCATTACCTTCTTTAGCAAAGTCTTCTACTGCTTCTTTAGACTCTATTTTTGGCCATAATTTTTCTCAAATAACCTTTGCTATTTGCCATGTATCCTTACCAACTTCTCGCAAAAGCCGTTCACTTACTTTTTCAGATCAAATCCGGTTAATTGCACATAGAATCGGGCTATATAATATCTGTTTATAATTTCTTAAATTACTCCAATATTAGACATCTCTTCCACGGATAGGGAGTAGGTATGGAGGGGGAAATAATTGATAATTTCTGCACGATAATTGATTTGATTTTTTATTATTGGAGATGTCTATCTAATCTCCCCCACTCCCGTACTCTCAACTATATAGTAAGTATTCAACCGGATTTGATATCACTTCCTTTAATTAAGGATGGCAAGGAGCGAGCCAAAAGTGTTACTAATTCCGCTGTATCTACCATAAGTAGTCTTTAATTTATAGATAAATTTTTCATGTTTAAGTATAAGACAGAAGACTAAGTATTTTAGCGAATAATCAAGGTTTAAAACAACTTCAATTAAGGATAAAAAATAATTTTTTTTCCTTAAGCATCAATCTTAATTCGTTTTAATAATAGGTAATTGTTAATTATTAATTGTTGAACTCTACTCCTGTTTTAGCTGCTACCTGAAAATAAGTATTCAACTGAACATGATATAGCAAGGAATGAGTTAGTTAGGACTTATGTTGATAATGAACCGTAAGACAGAGAAATACTTTTCCCACTCTTGCTTGTTGCCTGCTATACAGCACTACGCAAATAGGTTAGGACATTTATAAATGCTCAAAGTTAGTCAGAGATTACTTCTGACTTCTGACTTCTAACTTCTAACTTGCGCGTAGTGCTATATTACCCAGGAACCTGCCATATTTTAATCGTCTTATCATTACTCCCACTCGCTAAACTCTTACCATCCCGACTAAAAATCACCGAAAATACATCACTTGAATGACCCTTAAGAGTTTCCAACAATTCTCCCGTAGTCACATCCCATAAATTAATAATCCCATTGCGATACCCACCCGCAACTATTTTTCCATTTGGACTAAACGCAACAGACAAAACATCGCTCATACCATATTTCAAATTCTGTATAGGTGTCGAAATAAGTTCCCCTCCATAAACCTGCCATAACTTAATCGTGCCATCCCTACTACCACTAGCTAATGTGCCGCCATCTGGACTAAAAACAAGCGATCGCACCCAGTCTGAATGGCCTTTAATTGTAAACAACTCTTTCGCCTTCTGAAAATCCCATATTTTAATTGTTTGGTCGCGACCTCCGCTTGCCAATATCTCACCATCTTTATTGAAAGCAACACTATAAACCCGGTCTTCATGACCAACAAGAGTAAACCACCGCTTTGCCTTCTGTAAATTCCACACTTCAATTGCCTTATCTCTCCCCCCACTCGCTAATACCTGACCATCTGGACTAAATGTCACTGCATCCACCCAGTCAGAGTGACCGATGAGAGTAAACCAGCGTTTGCCTTTATTCATATCCCAAATTTCAATAGTCTTATCCCGACTCCCACTCGCTAACATTTCTCCATTCGGACTAAATGCCAAAGTTTGTACTGAGTCACCATGACCAGTCAGGGTATACCAACGTCTACCTTTGTTCATATCCCAAATTTCAATAGTCTTATCTCGACTCCCACTAGCTAAAATTTCTCCATTCGGAGTAAATGCTACTGAATTTACCGAGTCAAAATGTCCGGTCAGGGTCGATACACATTTCCAAGTTGACCTTTGTGGTTGAGGTAGAACTGTCGGTTGGATAATATGAGGTGGTGCAGTTATGGAATTATTTGTTTGTCGAATTGGTGTGTATGTAGGTATTGGTGTTCTAGTGGGGGTGGGGGTAGGAGATGGTGTTGGTCTTCTGGTGGGAGACGGTGTGGGTGGAGAAATATTAGGGAGAGTAGGGAGTTTCTGTTCTGAGTTTAATTCTTTCATTACCTCAGCAGCAGACTGATAACGCATTTTGGGGTTAGTTGCCAGCATTTTATCAAGAATTCTGCCTAACATACTATTAATAGACTGATTCAAATAATCTCGCCACACCCATTTATCTTTCATTACATCAAATAGATCGAAAGGAGATACTTGAGTTAATAAATGAATACAAGTCACCCCCAAACTATAGATATCGCTAGCAAAAATAGCATGACCTCTTACTTGTTCTGGAGCGACATATTCCGGACTGCCAATTATTGTTCCAGGTTGCATTAAAGCAGTTCCAGTAATAACTTTAGCTGCACCAAAATCAACTAATACTAATCGATTTGTATTAGTCATCCATCCTGTAGTTTGTGGTAGAAAATTACGACGAATAATATTTTCTGGTTTGATATCCCGATGAATTACTTTATGTTCGTGAATAAACTGTAAAACTGGTAATAATTCATTCAATATTTGTTTAATTTGACCGTCGTTAAAAGGACCTATTTTTGTTGACTCTTGAGCAAGATTAGAACCATCAATAAATTCCTGTACTAAATATTGATTATTATCCTGTTCAAAGTGAGCTAATAATTCTGGAATTTGTGGATGTTGACCAAGTTCATCTAATCTAACTGCTTCTTGTTGAAATAACTCGGCAGCTTTTTTTGGGTCGCCAGTATTTTGAGGTAAAAATTGTTTAATTACACAAGGAGGGTGAGAAGGTTTATCTTCATCTACAGCGAAAAAAGTTCTACCAAAACCACCCCTACCTATAGGTTTAATCGGGCGATACCTTTCTCTGAGCAATAATTTTGACCCACAAGCTAGACAATATAATGTTTCTTCAGGATTTTGAGGATTTGGGCATTGAGGATTTAAACAGTAGCTCATTATTAAGTATTAAAAAGATTCGGCAACTATAGAGCTACGCGCAAGTTAGAAGTCAGAAGTTAGAAGTCAGAAGTCAGAAGTCAGAAGTTATCCTTAACTGAATTTGAGTGTTTATAATTCTCCTAACCTATTTGCGTAGTGCTATATCTCTATATTAATTCTTTCCTTGGACTGAGTGTAAATAGCCTAAATTGAACTATAAGTCTGGTATTGCTAAACTTATGCCTAATTTATGCCTAATCATAATAATTATGTCAAATGCTAATTTAACTGACGATATTCAAGTTTCCCCACCTTCTCAGCAAGTGCCATTATGGGCAAAAGCGATCGCTTTATTGGCTCTTTTGAATCTTACTCTAGGACTATTTAATATTAGTTATGTGTCGTTACGGGACATTTATTTTAGGTATTTGCCTGCTGTTGTTAGAGTTTATGACCCAATCAAAGGTATAGAACCTAATATTCAGACGGATAATTATCTTGTTACTGTGAATCAATTGGTGGCACAACTACCAGAAAAAGGACTCCTAGACCCAACTACAAAAGATTTATTAACTTCTTGACGCAGTAAGAGTGTGGCCTTAATAGAAGATGACCCATTTATAGCAGGTAATAAGTTTGCCACTTTTGCCAAAATTCAACGACGAATACGAGAACGAGTGGGGGTTGAATCTACAAGAGAAGCTTTTCTAACTTTTTGGAGTGTGGATTATTTAATGTCAAAAAATGTTATTCAAGAAATTAATTTTTTTGAGAATAAAATTAGTCCTTTAATTCGCACTAATTATTTTCGGAATACGGATGTAACTGGTCAGTTTGTTGATGATTTTTGGCGGATAGATTGATTTTTTATTGTCTTTTTTGCAGGAGATTTTTTGCATAGATAACTCTGTTTTCCCTGACCATGACAATTTTTAACTGCTTTATGACTTTGACAATAAGGACAATCCATCTCTCAATAAAATTATAGAATATCATCCTCTATTGTGCAACAACAAAAAACGGTTACATTTACCCTGAGAGATGTAACCGTTTTTCTGCATATTTTTACCACAAATTAGCTTACGATGCTTTTTCTACCTCTTTATCTATAGATTTTGAGGGCTTCAGTTTGCGCTTGATTGAGGCTGCACCAAGAGTGCCAAGGGCTAGGAAACTAAGGATTGAGGTCGGCTCAGGAACAGATTCTTGAGTAAGGGCAATAGCATCTATTTTCGTAGTAGCATTTAAGTCTGGGTTCCCCCTATCATTTCTTAAGAAAATATTAATTGATTCAAAAGATAAAGGGTCTTCAATGCCATATAAATAGTTAGCCTCTTCCTCTACTTTCTGATCAATAACATATCTCCATTGCGATGAATCTACTACTAAAGATTCACCTAATGACTTCCATTCATCATTATTCAAAAAGAAAAGCTCGACCTCAACCTTCTGATTTTTTTCCTGAATTCGCATACGGTACTCTGTTTGAGAATTTGGTTGGCTATCCAAGGTGACAAAAGGAAACTCAGAACTATCACGCTGTTCTGGTTCCACACCTGGAGTAAAATCCGGATCTGCATAAAGTCTTGTAAACGCATTGGGGCGTAACCAAGCTCTAAGTTCCGCATTTTCATCAACTTTTTGAAATTTTTCTAATTTTAAGCTAGAAAAACTTAACTCAGTAATACCACATTCAGGGCAATTTCCAGCAAAATCTTGAAATGTGTCAATAAATCCAGACACCTGAGTTTCTTGCCCTAAATCTTGTATGGTATTCAAGGCCAAACATTCAGCGGGAGGTAGCAGAGGGGGACTAACTGTTGGTTGACCACACTTTGTATTAGCACCAGATATTTCAAAATCAATACTCGCAATTGTTATGAGACCCTCACTCAAACTAGAGAATGATGTATTTCCGAATGCTCCACTTGCTGAATACGATAGACTCTCATTAGAGTTTTCTTCAGGTAAAAAAAAGTCAAGTCCACTTGATACCTCACCTCTATTAACTTCAGGTGTGCGTGAATTAAATGTCGCTTTTTTACCATTACTGATTAATGTTAGGTCTAAAGCTCCTGGAAAAATATTAGACAGTACATCATCAGGATCAATTTCATTGCTTTCATCACCAAGAAAAGAAACGTTAGGATTGTAGTCAAAAAAACCTGTACCTTTCAACGGTGTACCTGCTGTTGCATCAAAAAACTCTGCTAAATGAAATGCTGCTGAACTTGTCTCCCAATCAAATGTAATTCGAGCTGGTAATTCAAGTTCTTCACAAGAAGAATCTTCTATAGCCAGAAAAACTCTAGCCATTTCATTGCCTTTTCCATTCCAACAGACAGGTGGATTATCCGCATATTCTAATGCTGGAATGTAAGCATTTTGCTCTCGTTTTGCATTCTGTGGAAACATTCCACTCCAATAAAAATTAATTGGACCATTGCTAGGATTAAGATTTATTCCTAAATCTAGTAAGTTAAGCGATGCTGTTTGAAAATCTGCATTTGTAGTATTAAAAGCCAAATAACCTGATTCAATACTAAGTGCTTGAGGTAGGTTCCACTTTCCTTTTTCATCAAATTCCTCATTTAATAAAATTGTCTCATTTGAACTAAATTTAAAATCAAAAGCAAAGCTCTTTTCAGATAAAACTGCCATGCTTACTACTAGCATAGGAGTCAGTAAGTAATGTTTAATTTTCATCAATTGGTAAGTTTATATGATTGCTATAGTGTTTGAGGATATTGATTTCTAGTTTTTTGGTTTACGATTCAATAGTGATTCTACACCTAGAGTTCCTAGAGTTAGAGTTGCTAGAGTTAGTAAACCAAAAATAGAGGTGAGTTCGGGTACAGAAGTAGGACAACTTACTTCTCTTCCCTAAACCAGTTATATCTCTCAGGGTAAATGTAACCGACTCACTAAGGAATGAGAATTTATTAACTTCCAGATTTTATCCACAGGAGCATTTCAGTGCAATACTCCTAGCCAATATTTGTGGATCATATTTTATTCTCATTCCTAAATATATTGACACTGGATTAGTTTAAGAAACTTTCTCTAGCTCTTTATCTATAGATTTTGAGGAATTCAGTTTGCGCTTGAGGGTTGATACTGTACCTAGAGTTCCGAGGGTGAGGAAGCCTAATATAGAAGTTGGTTCTGGCATCGGTTTTGGTGATTCTACACATGTAGCATCACAGGGAGCAGTGGTAGTGGTGTCAGGGAGGAGATCACTAGATGTTTGAGCAAAAACTTGAACAGGAATTAATAAAATGGTTGCGGTAAGGAATAAACTTGATAACTTCATACGACTCCATCAATATCAAAAATTTGTTAAATTTTCAAAACAAAGTTTCTACTTGTTTAGTTAGTAATAATAGTGAGAGTCTAAAAATAAAGCAATAGCAAATCAGCATCTTTACTGAATCTTTATATAGTTAATATTTGTAAATATATTAGTTTTATAAATACTTCTTGAATATAAGTCAAACAGTAAAAATTTTCTCTAGTTATGCTAACTTTCTAAATAACATAATTTTGTATAAATAGTGTTTTGAGGGATTTTAGAATTAATATCAAAACCACTTTTTGCTAAATCTTTAATTACGAAAGGAGTTAACTTTTATTAAGTAGCTATATAAATTTGCTCCCATATATACTCATTGTTTGTCAATAAAAATCAATAAGTAACATCACATAATTAATCAGACAATTTTATTCCCTTTGATACCTATATAACAATAGTTTTGATATTACTTAAATGGCAATTATCTTTGTTTACTACCCACTTAGATAAGCACAAAATACAGCTATTATTATTTTCTTATTTATGGTGGTTAAAAAGTGGTTTTTTTATCAAACAGTAAAAACCGTGAAACAACGGAGATACGATAGACTCATCAGTACAGCTTATACCATTTGATAGTAGATTTCTAGGGATAAGAAGGTTTTGTCTTCATCAAATCTTGATAAACTCTCACAACCAACACCATCATCATCACGATCTAAGTCGTGAGGGTCGGGGTTACCATCTCCAATGTCAACAAATATTATTGACTCACCAAATTTTTTTTCAATATAGCTACAATTCAAATCTGGTGGAGGTGGAGGTACGCAAATCTCTTTACCTGACACTGTTCGCGGGTAAAATGAGTAAAAACTGAGTAAGGATTATTGGTTTCGAGATTTTACACCATGAGTTTTTGGTGAGAGTTCCCGTCACTTCGGACTTAATAAAAGGGCGAACGATGGGACTCGAACCCACGAATGGTGGAACCACAAACCACTGCCTTAACCACTTGGCCACGCTCGCCATACATATTTTTCTTACAGTAAACTACTATAGCATTACTAAATTATATTTGTAAACCCCCTAGAGAAAAATCTAAAATATAAAAACAACCCCTCAATGAGTTATTGTGTTAACCCTCAATGTCCCAATCCTGAAAATCCAGATACAGCAACCTATTGCCAGAGTTGCCGATCGCCCCTACTCCTCCACAGGCGTTATCGTCTCCTGAAAAAAGTCGGTCAGGGAAGCTTTGGCAAAACATTTTTGGGCGTAGACGAAAAACATCCTCTGAAGCTCCCATGTATTCTCAAGCAACTTTCATTTCCTACCCAAGACCCAGAAAACCGTCAGACAACAGCAAGACTATTTCGGCGAGAAGTGATGCGGTTAGTACAGTTGGGGCAACATCCACAAATTCCTTTGCTTTTAGCTCACTTCCAACACAATCAAAATTTGTACTTAGTACAAGAATATATTCAGGGTTTGACCCTTAAGCAAGAATTACAACAACAGGGGGTATTTAACGAAGAACAAATATGGCAATTTTTGCAAAATTTACTGCCAGTATTGCGGTTTATTCATCAACATCAAATTATTCATCGCGATATAAAACCAGAAAATATTATTCGTCGTATTTCTCCACCTATTAACTATCAAAAACCACCACACCTACCAGGAGAAAATCAAGCTGTGGGAAAAGTTGGGGAATTTGTATTAATTGATTTTGGTGTGGCGAAGTTGCTGACAGGTACTGCTTTAATTAGAACTGGTACCATTATTGGTAGTCCTGAATATATGGCACCGGAGCAAACCAGAGGAAAAGCATTGCCAGCAAGTGACTTGTTTAGTTTGGGTGTAACTTGCATTCATTTACTGACGGATGTTGCGCCATGGGATATGTTTGATGTTGTTAATGACTGTTGGAGATGGCGATATTTTTTGCCGAGTTGGAGTAGTGTGAGTCAAAGTCTGGGCAATATATTAGATAAGTTGTTGCAAAATTCTGTGAGTCAACGTTATCAGTCTGCGGAACAAGTTTTAGAGGCGTTGGAGTCTCGCTCTAATATTGTCATTCAACCTATGGAAAATATAGAGTCTTTGGCGTTGGTAAATCAAAAGTTGCCTCTGTTACCATCGGTGCGGAGTTTCGTAGGAAGGTTTATTCCCCAAGTTATGGCACTGGATGAAAATGAATTAATTTCAGGAGTGGGGGTAGACTATGGGAAATTGCAGTATTTGTTGGCAGTGCAAAAGTGGCGGGAAGCAGATATGGAAACGTGGGGAGTTTTATGTGATGCTTTGGGGAAGAGGAGAAAAAGTTATTTGTTTAGGGATGATATTGATAATTTGCCTTGTGAAGATTTGTTGACTATTGATTGCCTCTGGGTAAAATATAGTAGGGAAAAATTTGGGTTGAGCGTACAAAAACAGATTTATGAAAGTGTGGATGAAGATTATAGAGAGTTTTGTAGTCAGGTAGGTTGGTTGACTTATAATTTGCATTTTCGCGATCGCGGATTTAAGTTTAGAAGTTGGGCACCAGTTGGTCATTTACCTTCACGAATTTGGGCAGGAGGTCAAAAATGGTGGAGTCATGCTGAGGGGATGGCGAAAAAGTTGGATAAGTGTGCTGTTAGGTAGTAGGTATTAGGTTTTAGCTGAAAGTGTGGGATAGATAATTCAAGTCACGCCACTTCTAGGGTGCGATCGCCGTTGTCAATAATTATTAAAACAACCTGTTCAGTAGTCTCTACAAATATTTTGTATCTCCTCATCCTGATTTTGAGTAACAATATAATCCCTCAAGCATTGACAACCCAACTCCATAAAATCTTCAATATCCAAAGTCAAATTCCATAGCTTAACTGTACCATCTTCACTAGCAGAAGCTAGTAACTTACCATCTGGACTAAAACTAATACTAAAAACCCGACCCAGATGACCCTCAAGAGTTTGCACCTCAGTACCATCCGCCACATTCCACAAAATCACTTTTCTATCAAAACCAGCAGAAGCAACTATTTTACCATCCGGACTAAAATCAATATCTCTCACCCAACTTCCATGACCTTCGAGAGTTCGCACCTCAGTACCATCCGCCACATTCCATAACTTCACAGCAGCATCACCACCACTGGAAGCAAGTAACTTGCCATCTGGGCTAAAACTAACAGCAACCAAGTTAAGATTACCCCGATCCAAAACTTTCAACATCCTGCCATCTTCGACACTCCACAAAATTACCCGATGGTCAAAACCAGCAGAAGCTAAAACTTCACCATCCGGACTGAAACTGACACTCCTAACTGAGCGGAGATGACCCTTAAGACTTTGCAAAAATACTTGATCAGTGAGTCGCCATAATTTTACAGTACGGTCATCGCCAGCAGAAGCTAAAATCTTTCCATCCGGACTGAAACTAACAGCATAAACAGACCTACTATGACCCTTAAAGGTCTGTACTAGAGTACCATTTTTCACATTCCACAGTCTAACTGTATTATCGAGACTAGCAGAAGCTAAAAATTTACCATCCGGACTGAAGCTAACATGAAAGACATCTCCACTGTGACCTTTGAGAACTATCAGTAAAGTACCATCTGCCACATTCCATAGTTTGATAGTATTGTCAGTATCAGCAGAAGCCAGAATTTTGCCATTAGGACTGAAACTGACAACTGATACATCACCTTGATTATTTGTAAAAGTTCTTGGTTCTGTACCTTCTAGACCTTCTACATTCCACAACCTAACAGTATGGTCGCTACCAGTAGAAACTATCATCTTACCATCAGGACTAAAAGTAACACTCCTAATTATGCCAACATGACCTCGGAAAATTTGTGGTTCAATTCCCTTTTCCTCCAAATTCCAGAGTTTCACCAAACCATCTTCAGCAGAAGAAACCAGAGTTTTACCATCAGGACTAAAACTGACACCCCAGACTGTACCACGGTGACCTCTGGGGGTAGGAGTTTTAATTTCAATACCATTTTCAACATCCCACAACTTAATGGTTTTGTCAGCACTACTGGAAGCTAAAGTTTTACCATCAGGGCTAAAAGTAACAACCCTTACCTCGTCTCTATGACCCTTAAGAGTTTTGAGCAAACTACCATCTTCAACTTTCCAGAGTTTAATTTTATTGTCAAAACTAGTAGAAGCAACTATAGTACCGTCTGGACTAAAACTGACATGAGTAACTGCATAATAACGACCATTGGGAGTACGATGAGCGGGAATTTTTCTGACCAAAGTACCATCTTTGACATTCCAGAATTTTACCCAACCTCTTGAACCACAAGAAACCAGGAGTTCCCCATCTGGACTGAAACTGACGCTTCTCACCCAAGTGTTATTGTGGGCGAGGATGGTTTTCAGTAGAGTACCGTTGTCCACATTCCACAGTTTTATAGTACCGTCTCTGCTAGCAGATGCTAAAGTTTTGCTATCTGGACTGAAACTAACTCCTGAGATATGGTCTCTATGGTCTTTGAGAGTTTTTAGCAGTTTGCCTTGAATATTCCATAGCTTTATTGTTTTATCCTCACTACCAGAAGCAATAATTTTGCCATTGGGGCTGAAATTCACTCTTGTCACCCTGTCGAGATGCCCTTGAAGGCGATTTTGCTCTCTAATACCAGAAACTACAAATCTTAATGTATTCAAGACTTCTGTACGTCTATCTAATCTAACTGGGGCTGATTTTTCTAACTGTTGCAGTTGTTTTCCTACTTTTAATGCTGACAGTAACGCATCAAATGGACTGATGTTATTATAGACTTCTTTTGCAGAAAAACTTTCTAGAGATATACTAGCTTCTGCTAATTCTCGGTTAGCTCGTTTTACTTGTAACCCCACTACTGTTGCTGCTAATAGTGAGATAATTAAAATTACAGTGCCGACACTTACTATTCGTTTAGATTTTTGTTGAGCTTGGATTAAAGTTTTATTGGCTTCAGCTAGGATAATACTTTCTTGTTCTTTGATATCTAATATTTGTTTTACTTTCAACTTTTCCAGTTCTTGACTAGAGCCTAAAAAGTAATAATCAACCTCACTAAGACTATGATTTCTAGACCAAGATAGAGCTTTTTGTAATAATTCACCTTTCAAAAGTTGAGACTCGTCTTGATAGTTAGAAGCAACCCAAGCATTCAAATTTTCAGCATAGGGACGCAGTTGCTCTAATTGTCTTTCTAACCATTTATGAGAAAAAATATGTTGATAAATTTTGTTATAAATTCTGAGTTTTCCTTGTTCCTGAACTACTAATCCTGATAACCTTAATTCTGTTTGTTCAACACTGCCATTTGCCACAATTTCTCCCTGTTGTAAAATTTGTTGATAGATGCCCAATATTTGACCTATGCAGCGCTTATTTTTAAGCAGGCGATCACGAATTGTCCTGAGATGAGGTGGTTCATCTTGAGCTTCCCAGTTATTAATAATTCTGGTTTGAACTAATTGTTGAATTGACCTATAGTTTGTCATACCATCGGCTAAATTTTGTACAACTAACTGACATAATTTTTGAGAGAGAAAAGGTTGTCCGCCAGACCAGTTTAATATTTCTTTGAGAGCTTCCTGGGGATTATTTACTTTTTCCTCTAATCCTAAAGCTAAAGGTTTTGCTTCTTGAAACTCAAATCCATGTAGTTCAATTGCCTTACCAATATTAAAAGGTGTTTGAGTTTTATCTGTGATTAAATCACTGGGAGTTGCTACTCCTAACAGAGCAAAAGTAAGACGTTTATATTTAGGTTCAAAAACTCGTTGATTATAAAAATATCTAATTAAGGCAAAAAAATCATCTAAGGAAAAATCATGACTTCTGACCAGATCAATTTCGTCTATAAAAATCACGATATTTTGCTCAATTATTTCTAACAAAACTTCTTCTATGAACAAACTCAAACGTTGTACTGGAGAAAGCAAATCTCTTCTTTCCCGCCACCAACTTCGCCACTGAACTTTCTTCGTAAGCTGACAACTACTAACTAAAGATTGAACAATTCCTGCATACCATTTTTCCGGATTTACATCCTCTTTGCCAATTCCTGTAAGGTCAACAAAAGCACATAATATTCCTTCAGCTTGTAGCTTATTCATTGTTCTGACTCGCAAACTAGACTTACCCATTTGTCGCGAGTTCAATACATAACAAAATTCTCCAGCTTTCAAGTATTGATAAAATTCTGAGTCGGCTTTTCTAATTATGTAACTAGGAGCATCAATAGGCAAACTACCACCATATTGATATTCATATTTAATATTTGACATTTTTTATATAGCTTAGTTCATATAATTAAACTCAACTAATTAACAAAAAATCTCGAAATTGATAAGTTGGTGCACAAATAAGGCTGTAAATATAATATAAATATTAACTTAAAAAAAAGAGTGCGGAATTTTTTTTAGTTTTTTTCTTTTGCCTATTGCCTTTAACCGTCATCTTTACTATTCAAAAAATAAATATCTATTAGATTTCCGAATAATTAATGATTCTCTAATTTAGATTTAAATCCTCTCGCATTAAGGAAAAATATATTTTTTTTATTTAAGCAAATTATCCTATTACAGGAAAGGTAATTGTTAATCATTAATCAATTCTTGATAACACCATCAGCAAAATTTTTGTTTACTCAATCAAGTGTTATAAAACTCTCCGAAAATAATCTTGATAAAGATGACATTGAGGCATTACATAATTATCTTTTTGCTTAACCAATCCCATACTATGTAACTGATAAATTTGTTTTGAATCTAATTCAACTGGCTCTGAGGAAGTAACAACCTGTTTAAATGCTTCAGTTAATCCCGGCAATTTTTGTAATGTTTCCCAATTTCGCCGGAGATGATTACTATAGACTCCGGCTTCAGTTGCAGCTTCTTTTAATAATTGTTCTAAAGTAATTTTATGTGACCAAATTTCATACATAGCTAATCGCAAAAGATAAGGATGTCCTCCTACTATTTTCATCAATTCTTGAATCAAATAATTATTCCAATTTATGCCATGTAGTTGAGCTAATCTTTGTACTTGGTTATGA
Source organism: Okeania sp. SIO2C2 (assembly GCF_010692625.1). Taxonomy (NCBI): domain Bacteria; kingdom Bacillati; phylum Cyanobacteriota; class Cyanophyceae; order Oscillatoriales; family Microcoleaceae; genus Okeania; species Okeania sp. SIO2C2. The sequence continues at coordinate 42,953 of NZ_JAAHGM010000032.1, read as the reverse complement.
TTAAATTCAGATAATTCTATGGGCAAACCAGCATTAAATGGAGATTGATTAATATCTAGAGGAATATAAACTTCTGTTGAATGTGCTATTACCAAACGTAGTCGTTTCCAAACATCAGATATTTTTCCTCTTTCATGCCAAAATCGTAACATCCCAAAAAAATCTTCAATGACTTCAGTATAAGGAAATAACCGGTCTACTGCATCCAAACACAACACTAATGGTGTATCAATTTCTGTTAATAAATATTCTTCAAAATATACTGTGCAATTATCATTGCTGCCAAGAATTTCTGTATCCCAATAGTTGTCTAGCTGATTTTCTAAATTTAATTGCCGACCTACTGTTAAACATAACCATTTGAGAAACTTATCTAAATTAGTAATAACTGTTCGATTCACACTACTTAAATCTAGATAGACAGTCCGATAATTCTGAGCTTTAGCCTGAGCTAAAATTCTCATTATTAAAGAAGTTTTACCCATCAGTTTAGGAGCTTTTATCCTAATTAGAGATCCTGGGTTTTCTATAGTTTGATAACATAAATTTTCTACATTTTCTCGCTCTATATATAAAGGAGAATCTAGAGCAACTGCTCCTTCTGGAAAAGGTAGTTTGACAATGGATGAAACAAATTGATTATTATTATCCTCTTTCCATCTTTGTAGTGCTTCCTTAAAATTTTTTTTAGTTATCTTTTCTCCTAATGCTGTTGAAAATTTACTCCACATTTTATTGCCGACATCTTTGTTGAGATATTCAGCACTATAACCATTTTCCTGAGCTATCTGAATATAAGTTTGTTTTTCCCATGCTCCTTGGAGAATTAGAATTTCCAGATCGCTCAAGTGTGTACCAGTGTTTTGGAAGATTATTTGATTTGCTCTCTCTTTAGCTTGGCTCCAAGTAAACTCTGATTCTGATTTCATGGTAGATTAGCATATAAATTACTATAATTATATTTTATTCATGTTGAGCATTGATAAACAGAACAATTATAAAAATCCTGATTTTTTATTTTAACTACCCTGACTTTTCCTGATTTTTTTTCTGTTATCTAGATTTTGGAATAGTTTAATTGTTGTTTTTATCCTGCAGATAATCACTTCTTTACTCATTTATAAAAATAATTTTCAGCCATGCCATACATAGCTCTGCAAACTAAATTTTATCTAAAAAGTAGAGAATTAACAGACTAAAAAAAAAGGAGTATTGTAGCGGATTATATATTGTAGGTATGGAGCTGTTAATAGATAATTTATTACTGATTGAGCAGCCAAATATATTGCCATACTCATACGGAAAAATTGACAATTATTAAACTTAGGAAAAAATCTTTTCTTTGAGTAAGTAAACACCTGATTTTTTATCCATTGTCGTTCTTAGTATGAAAAGTGAAAATTATTAATAACAACAAACATTCAAGCGTAAAAGAGAACAAAAATGAATTTACAAAGATTTCTGGCAGCACCAGTTGCCTTCGGATTGACGCTCGGTACTTTCTATGTACTAAATTTACCTGCATATGCAAAAACTGTAAATGTTACCGTTCCTAAAACAGCTGTTGCCATAGCTTTTAACACAGCTTTTAGTTCAACTAAAGTTCATCTTGACAACTATGGAAAAAACCATGGTAGTAGCTGGCATCAAGATTCTAGCTATGTACTATTGCCCAATGGAGCCAAAGAATCATTCTTGATTCCCGAGTACAAACATAAAGTTACCAAATTTCGCCAGTTGAAATATTACATTGATAATATGAATACCTCATCTATCCAAGCCACTATTAATGGTAGTCGAATTCAAGCAACTGCAAGGTTTGAAAGCCAAGGAGAGGAAATTAAAGCAAAATGTGTCCGCAGAAGGTTTGGAAAATGGGGTGAGTGCAAATTAAAAATGGAACGCGATATCCATTTGAACAACTCAATCCTTTCAATGTCTTTGATACCTGTTGCTTATAATGGGTCTATTTCATACGCAAATCCCAAAGTAGACTTTAAGACTGATTTACGAATTCCTAATAAGCTATGCCAAGCTTTTAAGGGTATCTGTAGTCGTATCCAAAATAAGATTAAGGGTGAATTAACCAAAAATATTGAAACACAACTTGCCAATGGTCTGAATAATCCCAAAGTAAAAGACAAGGTAGCAAATTCTGTTAAAAAATCACTCGCTAGCCGTTTAGGTCAATACAAAAACTGGAAAATAACTAAAGTTTCTAGCAATGGCAACAACTTGATCTTAAATTTGAGAAATTAGATTTTTTGGTAGTGATTCTAATATCAACTCAAGAAAAATATGACACAAATAAATTTTTTGTAGGGGTTTAACACTGATAAATTTTTACCCACAGATTTGTATTTCTCAGGACTTACGCAAATGGATTATAGTCTTTGCGTAATTCCTATTTATATTAAAGTCAAATTTTATGATTAACAACTTCTAGGATGATATTTTTCTAGAATTTATCTGCCAAATATACTGCCATACTAATATCCGGAAAAATTTACAATTGTTCAACTGAGAAATCAAGTTTTTATCAGGAAAGTAAACACCTGATTTTTCCTCCATTGTCGTTGTTGGTCTGAAAGAGGCATAATTAATTCATAAGTTTAGTTTGAGAGCTATAGCACTCCAATTTAAGTCGTGAAAACCTAAGAGGCTCAAGCTTTTGACAGCAAAGTTTCTAGCCTCAAAAATATTACAACTATCTAGGATTGCTATAGGCCCATCAAATTAACTAACAAAGTCGAATTGATGTGGGAGAAATTTCAATGGCTTATATTCAAGGCACTCCAGGTAACGATTTTCTACAGGGTACTTATTTCGGGGATATTATGGAGGGTTACGCTGGCAATGACACAATGTGGGGCGCAGATAATAGCGACACAATGCGTGGTGGAAATGACAATGATGATCTGTTTGGTGAATATGGTAACGACTTTCTATACGGTGACTCTGGCCGCGACTACCTCAATGGTGGTGTAGGTAATGATTCTCTTTGGGGAGGATCTGGTCGTGATACTATTGATGGTGGTAGTGGTAATGACGTGATGCGGGGTGGCACTGGCTACGATACTTATGTAGTTAGTTCTCCGAACGATCAAGTCATTGAGTATAGTGGCGAAGGACTTGACATCGTTGTTAGTAAGATCAATGGCTATACTTTGGGTGCAAATGTAGAAAGTCTTCTCCTCGGAAACACAATTTCTGATGGTACAGGTAATAGTCTCAATAATCGTCTTTACGGTAACGATGCCAACAACAACCTAAATGGAGTTGGAGGAGCGGATCAATTATTCGGTAATGGTGGTGCAGACGCTCTTAATGGTGGTTCAGGCAGTGATACACTCACTGGTGGTGCTGATTTTGATGTTTTAACTGGAGGTAGTGGTGCTGACTATTTTAAATATGTCAGTCTATCTGACGCTCCTACAAATTACATTTTCTTTCCTGAGACTATTAATGATTTTCAACGAGGAATTGACAATATAGATTTATCAGCAATTGATGCTAATCTCAGTAGTTCAGGAAATCAAGCATTTTCGTTTATTGGTACAAGTGATTTTGGAAGTGTTCCTCGAGGAGTTCAAGGTCAAGTTCGATATGAAAATACTGGTGGATCTGTGCTGGTTCAAGTAGATGTTTATGGTGATGGTGACTATACTTCTGACCTAGATATTATGTTGCTCAGTACCACATCTGTTAGTGCCAGTGATTTCATCTTGTAAGTGTAATGATTAAACAGAGTAGCTGAGACTTTCATAATCACTACTTCTACTTATTTGGCATCAGTATAAACCTAACAAAACAAAGATTAAATATTAGGAGGTAACACAAAATGACAGTCATTTATGGAACCCGTGGAGATGATAATTTACAAGGATTTAGTGGCCCTCATTGGTCTTTAGTAAATGGTCAGTTAGTTTATTATCCGAATGGCAACGACACCATTTATGGTCAGGGTGGTGATGATATATTGCAAGGTAAAGGCGGAAATGACGACATCTTTGGAGGTAGTGGGAATGATTTTCTCGGAGGAGGAAATGGAAGGGATGAACTCTATGGAGAATTTGATGACGATAGCATCAAAGGAGGAGGTGGTCGTGACTCTATGTATGGTGGTGAAGGTAATGATGAATTGGATGGAGATGGTGGAAACGATCTAATCTTTGGAGATGATGATCAAGATACAGTCTTCGGCGATACTGGAGACGATACGCTTGATGGCGGTGATGATGCAGATTTGGTCGTAGGTTCTAGCGGTGATGACATGGTAGTCGGCGGTAGTGGTAATGATACGGTCGAAGGAGGTGCTGATAAGGATACATTAGTCGGAGGAACGGGTGATGATATTCTGATTGGGGGAGGAAGCAGTTTAGTCCGGACTATCCTACCCGATATGGATAGTAAGCAGGATATCTTTAAAGTTACAGGTGATGAGGGAGTAAGCGGTTTTGGCGACGATACATTAAGGGGATTTGAACGCAATCTAGATAAAATTGAATTTGGCTTCGATATTCTGCTGAATTTTACTCAAAATCCACCTCCTGGTGATTTAAGCCTGAAGAATTTTGACGTTCTTGATTACTGGCCTAATGGTAATGTCGCAGGTGCGGATGGTGAATTGACAGATCTCGATTTCCCCTTTGTTGAAGAAATTGGTAACGATCTACTCATTAACCTTCCTCCATCCGGTAACATTACTATAGGTGTTCAAGCTGGAACCATTGAATATCAAATGAATGGTCAAACTTTTAACTTTGGTGGAGGCACTTTGTTAGTCGAGAATGTCAATAGTTTAGGCAATAGTTTAACCGAGAATGATTTTATCTTTTCGTCCTAGAATACATCATCATCATCTAACTAGATAATTACATTAGACCTTTTCAAAATCGGTATTTTTGGAAAGGTCTAAAAACAGTATGACTATTTGTAGCAAACATTTATCACCCTTGGTATTACCCACATATTATTTCTCAGGACTTACGCAAAGACTATAATCCATTTGCGTAAGTCCTGTTTATATTAAAGTCAAATTTTATGATTAAGCACTTCTTGGTTTGTATTTTTATAGAATTTATCTGCCAAATATACTGCTATGCTAATTTCCGGAAAATTTTACAATTATTTAACTGAAAAATCAAGTTTTTATCAGGAAAGTAAACACCTGATTTTTCCTCCTAGGAAACCCAACAAAAATCCGTCGCAACCTACCATTTTAGCTGTGTCCGTCCACTACAGCTACTGGAAGAGAATATTTTAAAATATATAGTATAGATTTTCCTGTTAGATAGTAATTATTATGAATAATACTAATAATTCTGCTCGATCAGAAAGTAAATGTTTCAAAAAAGCGTATTTTTGAATGATTGCTCTATCTTTTTACCGAAAAATTGTGGTTTAAAGCCGACCCTTTTAAGGGGATAATAAATCAAAATTTTCCTTTGAGTCAATCCTCTCCTTGAAAAGAAGAGGTAATTATTAATAATTAATTATTAATTGTTGAATGTATATAGAGATGTTAATTTAACCCATCATATCGATTGTTCATAATACTAATTAATTTGTGTGATCCTTCAATAGTTTTGTCGAAATCCCTCTGCCTTTTGAGGATATTTTCCCTAGATATATTAATTTTCATCTTCTGCAAATAAGAATCCAATCATCGGCAAATCTATGACAAGTTTCTGCTCAATGTAGAAAGATTTATTTAGATAAATTCACGAATACCAAATTCATTTCTAAGTTGCATAGAATAATATTTGGCGTTGGTAAAGCGCGTGTATGATATTCATCTTAATTATTTAGGAGTCAACCCACCCCTCGCCCCTCCCCCTCCCAGGAGGGGAAGGACCGAGTCATAAGTCAGGAGGGAAGAAAGAAGAAGAAACCCCGAGTAGAAGGAGAAAGTTTTTTGGTCGCGTAAAGGTCACGGAGTTCTATCGCGCTCTGATCCGGACATGATATCATACCTCTTTTCACCAACGCCTAATATTTTAATCAGAGTTGACTGTAGATCGAGATAGACAAGTTAATAAATTTCATAATTCTATGCCACCTCACATAAAATTGGTATAATACCCAATACCTAAAACCTAATACCTAACACCTATTATTAGTGAGATAGATTAATGAAAAAAAGAAAAAAATTGATCTTTAGCCATAAATGGCAAGCATTTTGCCTAACGGTAGTTGCTTGTACTCTAACGCTATGGGTGTCTCCAGTTAGTTCCCAAGAATCACAAATAGAAACTTCAGCCACAATTGCAGCAATTACTACTGAAGAACCAGAAATTCCTGTCGATGAGCTGAAGCTTTTACTCAAACCTCTGACTCAGGAGGAGTTAGAAGTCGAGGCTAAAGCTTGGCAGAATTTGCTAAAAGCTAAAGTTCAGGAGATTAGCGATGCTGAAATTGCAATCAAACGCAAAAATAGGGAAACCCGAAAATCTGAAGAAGCGGTTGATGCTATAGAGAAAGCTCAGAAATCTCTTGAGGAAGCAGAAGCAAGAAAAAAGAGTGCATCTCCTGGTTCTACAGAAGCAGAGGAAGCTGAAAAAAATCTAGAAGTGGCACAAAAAGAACTCGCCAAAGCTCAAGAAGCAGTTGAGGAAGCTGTTGAGGTTAAAAAGCAAAGTGAAGGAACTGAGGAAGCTACCCAAGACCTAGAAGTAGTAGCAGAAGCGATCGAAGATGAAGTTAGTAATACAGATGATATCGATAGTCAACAGGAATTAGTAGAGAAAGAAAAACAGTTAGAAGCATTATCACAAAAACTCGAAGATTCTAGTGAAGTCGCATCGGAAGTCAAGACTAAATTGGTCGTTGATGTCACTGAACTTCAACAGCAGCAAACTGCTCTTGCCGATCGCTTTGATACTGTTTTGGATGAATTTGAGAGCAAAGGGGGTAAAGCTGAATCTTTCCGTCAATATATTGAATCTGTTAGTGGTGTCGAGATTGATGTCAGTGATACTGAAGGTTTGTGGTTAAGGATAGCTGGTTGGATCAAATCAGAAGAAGGTGGTTTACGTTGGGGCCAAAATATTGGTATCTTTTCCGCAATTGTGGCTACTTCTGTAATTGTTGCTGCAATTTTAGGCTTTGTGACTAATAGAAGTCTGCGAATTGTAGGGGGAGTTTCTGACCCTTTGCGTCAATTATTGGTCAGAACTGTGTGGCAAGCAACTGTTGGTGTTGGGGTCTTATTAGCATTGACTGCTTTGGAAATAAATCTTGCTCCAATTCTCGCCTTAGTTGGTGGTACTAGCTTCATCTTGGCATTTGCTTTGCAAACCAATATTGGAAATTTGGCTAGTGGTTTAATGATTATGATCTATAGTCCGTTTAATGTAGGGGATGAAGTAGAACTATGTGGAACATCAGGCTACATTGATTCCATCAGTCTCCCTCATACAAAAATAAAAGGTTGGACTGGTCAGATTATTACAATTCCCAATAACTCTATTTTGAGTAGTGTGGTCGTTAATCATAGTGCTAGAGATACTCGTCGCGTTAGTTTGCAAATTCGGGTTGGTTATAATGAGAATTTGTCTAAAGTTGAGCAATTACTTTTGGATATTTTTCAATCTCATTCTCTAGTATTAGACCAACCAAGACCAAGTACATTTGCATGGAAATTTGAAGAATACTTCGTCGATCTGTATGTAGGAGGATGGACTAAAACTTCAGATTACTGGAGGGTATATAATGAAACTCTTCATCAGATTCAGGAGCGATTTGTTCAAGAAGGAATTTCTATTCCTATTCCCCAGAAAGATATTCGTGTTCAAGAGTCTACCTAATTATCTTTGAAACCTCAAAAAAATAGTAATTCTGTAGTGCAATAGCAATGGGAAAAAAGTGAAGCTAAAAGCTAAAAGAGAAACTTTATTATACCAATTACCATGCATTAATACTATACTTTGCTGAAACTTCAGTTATCAAGTAATTAACACAGGGAAAATAACTTATTCCCTAATTATTAGCTAGTTAATGTTAATTATTCTGATAAAGTTTTTGTTTGTAGTAGGGCTTTAGCCATAATTAATAGATAGGGCTGAAGCCCTACTACGAACTTTAATTATAACTATTAGACATCTCCAATAATAAAAAATAAAATTAATTGTCCCACAGAAATCATCAATTCTTTTTCCCTGCTCCCTGCTTCTTCTTTTCTGGAGATGTCTATTTAACCGGACATGATATTACTCCCTTACTCCCCTACTCAAGAAAGTGTAGAAAAGTTTTTGATAAATGGTATTAGGGGCAGGTTTAAATTCAAATCAAAACCTACCCCTAAATTAACCAACCTGCACTACACCAACTGGAACTTCATCCAACTGTTTCAAGAACTTTTGAATTAACCCAATAGTCACCGCTGGAATTTCCAATTGAGGTGTTAAACCCACATTTTCTAATGTTTGAAAAATCTTCACAGCTTCACGGTTTAAATCTGCTAAACGTTGACCTATTTCTGGACCTGTAAACTCCGACTTTTTACCCCAAATAATTGCCGTCGGAATTGTTAATTGACTCATATATAAAGATAAATCAAAACACAAATCTCCTCGCACAAAAGATAAAGCAGCATATTCAGCATTAGGTTGAGTTGCTGACTCTAAATATGCCTCTACAATTTCTTCATAAACTAACTTGGAATTAGCAAATTGTCGGTTTTCTAAAAAAGTTCTAATCCCCCCAGGAGTAGCAACACCACCATTATAAATCAAACGATCTACTACAGGGGTACTCACAAGTTGAGCGAAAAAACTGCGGGTATAATTTTCCCCGAAGTCAGATAAACCTGCGGGAGTTGTCAATATTAGAGACTTGAATAATTCCGGACGGGCGATCGCTACTCTCACCATTATTGCAGCAGTCAGGGAAGAAGCGATAACTCTAGTAGGAGATTGACAAGTTTGTTCTAAAAATTCGATAATTGTTGCGATATAGTCGTCTACTTTGTAATCTAGTACCTGATGTTCCGATCGCCCCCATCCGATTAAGTCTGGGGCAAGAATGCGGTATTCTGAGGCAAAGGCGGGATAAACTTTTGACCATTCGTAGGCAGATGACCCACCGCCGAAACCGTGAAAAAATACTAGGGTTGGCAAGTCGTCGATGTTGTCGGTGTCAGTTTTCCAAGGTGTTTTTTCGTTGCCGTAGTAGACCATTCTACCGTGAGAGGTGACGATTGATTTTTGTTCAAAACCTAGAGGAATAAACATAGTAATTTTAGATTTTAGAGTTGGCATTAATGTGGAAATATCTTCAGTATAGGATGATTTTTGGGTGATGGTGCATTGTAATATTATGTCCGGTTGAATACTGATAAATAAACGACTTAGGAGTCAGTCCTCAGAAGTCAGGAGGAAAGAAAGAAGCAAGAAGAAGAGAAGGAAAAGGAGAAAGTTTTTTTGATCACGCTCTTATCCGGATTTGATATTGCGGCGTTGGTGAATCAACATAATAATTAAGATATTTGGACTAAATGTAATCAACATAAGAATTATGAATACCCTTTTCATTACTTGCTCCCGAACAACCCGTAAACGAAATAATCTGTAGGGAGGTTGCATGCAACCTCCGTACCTGTTCCCTCCATACCTATTCCCTATTCCCTAAGCACGAAAATCATAGCTAAATTCACTAATGCCGATATTGCTAATGGTTGTTCATCTGATACTAATATCATGTCCGGATGATTAAGTATAATAAAAATGTTTTCCTCTCAATGTTGAAGAAATATCCCAAATTTCCACTCCTATCAAGTCTTCCCTGTTAAATTTACACCTACCACCTAACACCTACCACTTAAAAACTGTATTATCACTAATTAAGCGGACATGATATAAATCCTGTTTAGAAAGAACCTTTATTATAAAGGTAAGGCAAAGGAAAGAAGGGTTAGAAAAGAATTTGAAAATGGTACTTTTGATAACCGGATTTGGTATGAACTATATCTGTTGGGTTCTTGCGAAACCCAACCTACAGAAGTAAAAATGTTGTTAAGATTAGCAGATTTGAGATTTTTTCTTTTAAGGTAATTATTATTAATGTTATTAGGTCAAACAAATGCAAGTTCAAGAAAATAAGTTTTCCTGGTATGATGTGCCTGAAGATGTCAAAAGTTTATTGATGTTGGCGGTGGAAAATTGGGAAGATACTGAGACATCGGAAAATTATATTAATCAAGCTTTAGCTAAGACTGAAGGAAATCTGGATATTTTGATAGGTGCTTATCGTTATTTTTTCTATAAAAATAATATGAAAATGTCTCTACAATTGGCTGATATGGTAATTAATGAAGTGAAAAAAAGAGAAAATTTACCGAATGATTGGCAGGAGGTAAAAACTATATTAGCTAGTCGAAAAAATGAGCAACAAATTAATCTTTTGATTACAGCTTATGCTGCTTCGGGATTGATTATTGCGAAGATGGGTGATTTGGCAAAAGCTAAGGCAATAAGTGAGGAAGTTCAAGAAATTGATGATAAAAATGATTTAGCAAAAATCTTGTTTGATGTGATTACTAGACCGCCAGATGAAGATGAAGATTAAAGGGGGTATTTAGGTTTATGTTATAGCCGACTTTAAGTATTAACTAATTACTACAAGTTCTTGAATTGGGGAAGATTTAAAGCCGATTTAATTCTGGTTTTTCGTACTTTTTGACCACACCCTATCCCCTACACCTCACACCCGCTCTTCCCACTATATAATATTTAGGAAAAGTTTTAATATTTGGGAGCATATCATGTTCAGTTAAATACTTATAATAAAAAACTTGCAATTTGTAGGTTTGGTTGCCCTTTCTGTTTAGCCAACATACAGTATGATAAGTAATTATCCAAACATGATATAAACAATTAATAATTTAATACATTAATTTTTCCCTAGGGAGTTTACGAGCGGTCGCTTTTTTTCCACGTCGCTGTCCTAGACTTAACAAGCAACTGCCAATACCGAACAAACCTAACACTGCGCTAGGTTCAGGAGTAGATTCAACTTCAGCATTGTAGCGAATGCGTCCAAATGATGCCGGGCCAATTGCTAGCTCATCTTCACAATGCTGCTCGAATATGGCATCAAAGCTTTTGATATCTCCGTTAACATCATAAGCTGCTTCTAAGATATTGAACCTGCCACCTAACCTATTACAACCTCTTCCGTTACCAGAGAAACTGAGACCGGGACGATCGTTAGGTTGAAAAGGGTAGCGAATAGCGCGGTCGTACCAACCTGGAGCTAATAGACTTCTTTCGGGAGCGGCAAAGTTTAAATTCCACCAAATACGATCCCCAGGTTGACTATTGCTAATGTTATCCAAGCGAAATGACACATTGTTATTCCTGCCCATAGTCACTCGAAAATCTACTTCTTCTGGAGTCAGAAGTTGTTCGTTACCTCCTCCAATATAATCTCCTGGTTGACTATAGAAATAAAATGCCGTATCGTACTCCTGAATTTCCTCAGAAAGAGCCATCAGTCTCGCCATATTGGCGCGGTCGAATTCAGACCTGTCAAATTCTACCTGTCCGAACAGCGCCGCTTCTTTACCTTCACAATGCTGCTCAAAATCTGCCTTAAAACGTTCTGGTTCCCCGTAAGAATCGTAAACAAATTCTTCTACGTTAAATTGACCTGTGAGTCTGTTACATCCTCGACCATTACCACTAAAGCTCAGACCTGGTTCGCTAGAGTCTTGAAAAGGAAAGCGGGTTGCTCCTTCGTAATTTCCTGGAGTTAGAGTTTGATTATTTGCAGCGGCCAGGTCTAAAGACCACCAGGTTCTCCCCCCAAAAGCAAAATCATTAAACCCTAGAGTGAATCCATTATCGAAGTTTCTGGATACTCGAAAATATCTATCATCTGGAGTATAAAACTGGGAGCGACCTTGACCAATAAAGTCCCCTGGTTCGCTAGTAAAGGAGAGAAAATTTGCCGCATTTGCGGATAAATTAGCTACGGATAAACTAGCCAAAACACTTAGTGTCGTTGTCACAAAAAACAAAGCTTTTTTTAGCATAAGACTTGCTCTATTTTTGGATATTTATATTTTTCCGTACTTATATATTAGCATCTACGATCGATCAGGCAAAATTGTCTTACTTTTGACTTTCGGTTTTGGACTTTTGACTTTAGTGAAACGATATGACTATCTTGCTATCCTATAAAGAAGTAACCTAATATTAACTTCCCCTACTTAACTATGACCGAAAAATCTCAGCGCATTTGTATCCTTGGTGGTGGCTTTGGTGGACTTTATACCGCCCTTCGCCTAATCCAGTTTCCCTGGCAACCGTCAGAAAAACCAGAAATAATTCTGATAGACCAGCGCGATCGCTTCCTCTTTGCCCCACTATTATATGAACTTGTGACCGGGGAATTACAAACCTGGGAAATAGCTCCACCATTTGAAGAGTTATTCACCAACACCAACATTCGTTTTTGTCAAGGCGTTGTCTCTGAAATTGACATCAACCAACAACAAGTCAAACTAGAAAACGGTCAAGCATTCAGTTACGACCGCCTCGTTTTAGCAATGGGAGGTGAAACGCCAATGGAAATGGTTACAGGTGCCGCCGAATATGCAATCCCATTCCGCACCATTGATGATGCTTACCGTCTCCAAGAAAAGTTACGAGTTTTAGAAGCATCAGACCGCGAAAAAATTCGAGTCGCCATTGCCGGGGGTGGTTATAGCGGGGTAGAATTAGCTTGTAAATTAGCAGATCGTTTGCAAGACAAGGGGCGAATTAGATTAGTCGAACGCAGCGATATGATTCTGCGAACATCCCCAGAATTTAACCGGGAAGCAGCTTCTCAAGCATTGTCTGAAAGAAATATTTGGATTGACTTAGAAACAGAAATTGAGTCTATTGAAGCTAATCAAATTTCCTTAAAGTACAAAGGGCAAGTTGACACCATTCCTGTAGATATTGTTTTGTGGACAGTGGGTACAAAAGTCGCCCCAGTAGTAAAGTCATTACCATTGAAAAAAAATCAGCGTGACCAAATCATCACCAGTGCAACTCTACAAGTGCAAGACAATACACAAATCTTTGCTCTCGGAGATTTAGCAGACTGCCAAGATGCAGACGGACAAAAAGTACCCACCACTGCTCAAGTAGCGATACAACAATCTGATTATGTTGCCTGGAATATCTGGGCATCTGCAACTGGGCGACCTTTGTTACCATTCCGCTATCAGCCATTGGGTGAAATGATGGCATTGGGACTTGACAACGCGACTCTTACCAGTTTAGGAATTAAACTGGATGGTCAGGTAGCACATTTGGCAAGACGTTTAGTTTATTTGTATCGCTTGCCCACATTGGATCATCAAATGAAAGTTGCTTTCAACTGGATAGTTAATCCTATTCAAGAGGCACTATCAAGTTTTTCAACAACTAATAATTAATAATTAATAATTAATCATTACCTTTGCTTAAAATCCATAGGATTGGCGAAAAAGATTTTTTGTCTTTATTTCTTCTTCAAAGAAGAGACTTTAAAGCTTAATTATTCCGTAAAGTTTCCTGATGATTAGTTCCTTTTTTCCTTCTAATCATCTTTACATTCATGTTGAAAATCACTATCGTGTTTTGTTTATTTGACCCTAAATTTATGATTAAAGACTGGTAGGCAAGGAATATGGAAAAAAAGGTTAAAAAATACTCCCCACCTCCCCATCTCTTTTTAAATAGATCAGGACTTACGCAAAATATAAATATACACAATATGTATGAGTTGACAGCAGTGATTACTACTATATATGGTGGAATGCGTAAGTCCTGTAGATATTAAATGGGTTCTATATAGCAACTGCCATGACTACTGTTGACTTATGGAATATCTAAAACAAGAGAATATCAACCTTCCTCTTTCTTCTTTCTTCTTTCTTCTTTCTTCTTTCTTCCTTCTTAGTTCTTACTTCTTCTTAAATATGACTAAAGTTATTTTACTTGATGCTGTAGGCACTTTATTTGGTGTGCGCGATAGTGTAGGTGAGATTTATCAACAGTTTGCCAGTCAGTGGGGAGTTGATGTTTCGCCTTCTGCTGTAAATGCAGCTTTTTTTGAAAGTTTTAAAATAGCTCCACCGATGGCATTTCCTGGAGTGGAGTCTACTAAAATACCCGAACAGGAGTTTGAGTGGTGGTGCGAAGTCGCTACTGCAACTTACAAAAAACTGGGAGTATTTGAGCAGTTTTCTGATTTCAGGAGTTTTTTTAGAGAACTTTACAATCATTTTGCTACTGCTGCACCTTGGTTTGTTTATCCTGATGTGAAACCTGCATTAACTAAGTGGCGCGATCGTGGAATCCAGTTAGCAGTTTTATCTAATTTTGATTCTCGACTTTATCCAGTTTTAGCAGTGTTGAAATTAGCAGATTTTTTTGATCATGTGACTATTTCTACAGAAGTAGGAGCAGCTAAACCTGATCGAAAAATATTTGTCGCTGCTTTACAAAAATGTGGTTGTGCTATTGAAGAAGTTGTGCATATTGGAGATAGTTTAACTGCTGATTATAAGGGTGCAATTAATATAGGAATAAAAGCATTTTTATTAAATAGAAACACGGTTTTACAACCAGAGGAAGATCACTTTGCTACTCTTCTTGATTGTTTTGATTATAGCTTTAGTTAGGTAAATTGAGGGGTTATACCCTCTAATTTAGAACTTTTTCAAGCAATTATTATTATAGTTTATTATAAATTAGATAACAATTATTAAACTGTTATGATCGAGATGCAAAATATTGGTATGATTAAATGCAGGATGGTAGAAACCTCCAAAAAGTAGATGTTGACAATATAAATCTGCTCAGTTGGGCAGATTTTTTTTGAGTATTAATACAAGCAAGATAATCTGATATTAAACTTATTTTAAGTAAAAACTTCAAATTAAGCCCTACAAATAATGGCCTTGCTAAAATCTCATGGTAAGTAGCTGAAAGTAAAATTGAAAAACTTATGTTTTTCGTTGATACTTAATCTAAAAATCATTACCACTCAGCAACGCCCAAATAATTAGTGAAAATTAGAAGTTTTGCAGCAACTTATTCGATATACTTACAGAGTTACTATAGCTGCCCTCGGCAAGGTTGTATAAAAATATCTGGCAAAAGAGAAACCGGATCTGGGAACAGTAACTGTTGTAACCCTGCGTTGGCAAAAGATACTCCTGGTACCTCACTCCTGTCAGGGAACAGGGATAAAAGTTTCAAGCTTTTATCTATTTTTTGACTTTTTACAAATGATTTACGATTGCTATATATATAGTGGGACTTACACAAAATAGAATAGGCATTTTTAGGGCATTGACGTAATTTCTTTATCTAGACTGACAAGAGCGCCATTTTTTGACCATAAAATGTTTAAGTCCCAATAGTCAAACCCCTCAAAGGCTGAAAAATATTAAGTCTGGTAAATTACCTATAAGCTAAGACTAAGAGACATTTTTGTTTTATATTCTCTGTTTCTTCTATTAGTTAATTGGATATAGCGAATTAATCAAAAGTATAGCATTATTTTTGGTAATTTGTATCAGGTATAGGAGCCATTTATAATTTGCTCAAAGCTGAAAAACAGAAAAAATAAACATGAAAATAACACAAAAAAAACAATCAACAAAATCTCAAAACTGGTGTATTGAAAAATTACCAGGATTAAGTAAAAAACACCAAGAATTACTAATAGAATATGGCATTACTACTACGAGAAAACTACTAGAAATAACCCACACTCCCCAACAAAAATTAACCCTAGCAAATCAACTACAAATTCATCTTCAATATATTAAGAAATGGGTGGCATTAGCAGACTTAGCTAGAGTTCCTAGTATTGGCTGTCAATACTGTGGACTTCTGCTTCATGCTGGTATTGTTTCAGTTACTCAACTAGCTCAAATACCTATCCACAGATTGCACCAACAAATCCTAAAATTACAGGTGTCAACTATGCAAAGACGTGACCTTTGTCCCACTGTCGATCTGGTTCAAAAATGGATTCAACAAGCTCAATTTTTGGGTGCATATCAATTTTGAATAAAGCCAAAAATTTATCGCTTTTAGGGAATAGGGAACAGGGAATAAACATCTCCAGAAAAGAGACAACAGGCAACAGGCAACAGGCAACAGGCAACAGGCAACCCACCCCTCGCCCCTCCCCCTCCCAGGAGGGGAATAATTTATAATTTATGGATAATAATTGATTTTATTTTTGATTTTTACCAGATGTCTAATAGGAAAAAAGTATTTTTGCAAATATGAGATGCACCCCAATTTTTATCGTCTGTTTGAAGGAGCGGTACCTGCTTTTGGCAAAGGAGTAATATCAAATCCGGTTGAATACTTATCATATATTTGGGGGTGGGGAGTACAGGAGTAGGGGAGTAGGGGAGATTGAAGGCTTGAAGTAACTGAAGTAATTATAGAATTATAAACATATATTATATAACCGGATTCTATATCAGAAGGACCTGATCACGAGCTAGAGAAATAGAAGTAGGGGATTTGATAATTGTTTTTTCAAAGCATCTATTCTAGTTTTATGTTCTTCTATCGTAGTGGGGAGAACAAACAAATTTTCTGTATTAGAGGTATCTGTTTGAGAATCATTATTTGCTGTTGAATTTTGCAGTGCTTGAGCTTGGTTAAGATATTTGCTAGCTTTCTGATTATCTCCTAATTGAACATAAATCATAGCTAAAGTTTGAAGAGTGTTTGCTTCAGCTTTTGTATCATTTTCTGCTCTTTGAATTTTCAGGGTTTCATCGAAGGAGTTTTTAGCCTTTTCTATTTCCCCTAAACTAAAGTAAACCATACCAATTTGACGAAGTATAAAAGCTTGTTGAGTGAGATTTTTTAGTTCTCGAAATAGTTGTAATGATTGGTTGAAAGTATCTAGACTTTGTTGTTTTTCTCCTAAGTCAGAATAAACTATGTCAATAGAAGCTAATACATAAGCTTTTCCTTCTTGATGGTTAAGTATTTCCCTCAATGACAGAACTTGCTGATAATATTCTAGAGATTTTTGATAGTTACTTAAAGAATAGTAAACTAAGCCAATCATGTTAAGAGAATTAGCAGCTTTTGCCTCATAACCTGCTATTTGATATCAAATCCGCTCGGGTTCGGTATAAAAAAAATTTTCATCTTCATCCAAGAGCAAATGTTTCGCGCATTCTCTTCCCTCCTGAGGACTGAGGACTGAGGACTGACTCCTAGATTAACTATCTAATTACACCGATGCTACCGGATTTGATATGATATAGTTTTGCTGCCTCTTGAAATTTTTCTATTGCTTGTTTTTGATATTCTGCTGTTTGTTGTTTAAAAAATTGAAGACCTTCTCGATCAGCTTTTTGAGCAGCATCCAAATTTGAGTCTTTTGTTTCTGTCTTTTGAGTAATTAGGGGGAAGGAAGAAGGAAGAAGTAAGAAGGAAGAAGGAAGGATAAATTGACTTCCTGTCAAGATAGTTGTCGTAGATAAGGCTAAAGTATTGTGGTAAATTTGAGCAATTAATTTATGTATTGTTTTTCAATTATACATATTTACCTATTTTACCTATGATATAGAATCCGCTTGAATACTTATTATATGAGATGGGGAGATGGGGGGATGGGGAGATGGGGAGATGGGGAGATGGGGAGATGGGGAGATTTAAGGCAAGAAAGTGTGGATAGAATTATATACATATACTGTATAACCGGATTCTATATGAGCATAATTTTTCTACTATTGTATCTCAAGAAAATTTTTGCTTTTTTTATCAAAATCAAATCTTCTTCCTTATTAGAAAATACAGCGGACTCCACAAGGCGTGAGGTACACCCGTCGTGGGCAATATCCCGCACTGGAATACGCTCTAATTGTTAATATCTGTACTTCTTAACTTCTTATGCGAATCTACTGCATCTACTTTTTCTTTATTTCAAATCTTCTTCCCTCTTACCAAATAATTAAAGTTTAAAGCCTCTTTTTAGTCAATCATATCCGTTTTCAAGGAGACATAATTATGAATTATGAATTATGAATTATGAATTATGAATTATGAATTGTTTAATACCTCATAAATTCTGGACTACCAAAAATTAATGCTGCCCTCAATTCGGGAGAACTATTTTCAATTACTGTGCGAGTTTGAGCAGAAAAATTATTACCCAAAGTCGCCATTAATTTTTCCGCACTAATAGGTTTTCCTCTACCCAATAAACCACCAGATAAAGGTACGGCTAAACTACTACGTCGAATCATTGTATCTGAGCTTAACCATGCTTCTTTTGTATTTTTATAACCGTCCGGAGTAACACAACCATAAAGAGGCATTCCTAACTGGTCTAAAATGCCATTAATAGGTCGAAAATTATCAACTTCGTTACCAATAGCTCTCATGGCAGAAGCTACAAAATGATAAGGATTTTTAAACTTACTATTGTGTGTTTCTACTTGCCAAAATTCTGAACTATTGAAGAGAGTTTTTAATACCTCAGAAATATCTCCTTCACTCTCTAAAAAAATCTGAGCTAAAGTTTTAACTAAAGATTCTGGCGGTTGGTCTAACACAAAAGTTTGAGCTAATTTATAACTAATATGTTTAGCTGTGGCAGGATGGTTAGCCAAAATATCTAAAGCAATTTCACCTTCAGCAATACCATTTTCTTTAATTGTTTGTCCGAGAAAAAATTTATCTCCTGGTTCGTGACGTTTTTCATCAAAATAAAATCCATCTACATCTTCAGCTCTTTTAGCATTAGGAGGTAAACCCCAACCAGTAAAAATCTTTGCTAAAGCAATAATATCATTTTGAGTATAGCCTCCATCCACACCTAAAGTATGTAATTCTAATAATTCTCTAGCATAATTTTCATTAATTTTTCCCCGATGACTCCGCCAATTATCTAAATAAATTAACATGGCTGGATGATGAGCAGTAGCACCTAATAAATCTCTAAATTTTCCCAAAACATAAGGTCTAATTGCCTGCTGTTCGTAAGAGCTAAAATATAAACGATTTAATCCTTGACGACCAAAAACATTAAAGTGATTGTACCAAAAATCTACCATAACTTCTTCTAAGTGACGCGGACTTTCTAGAGTGCGCAGAAAACGTCCTTTAGTAGCTTGTAAAAATATTTTTTGTTCAAAACGTCCTTTGATTCTATTTAATCCTCTCTGGTCTAATTTTAATTCTTTTCCCTGTTGCTGAAGTTGTTGTAATTCTGTGATTATTTCACTGGGAGTTAGAGGTAATGTATCTAGATATTCTACCTTTTTAGTTAATAGTTTTGGGTAGGGAATAGAATCAGGTTGTAATTGAGATTGAATATAAGCTTCTACACCAATATTTTTAATCTTTTCAATTTGCCCAGGAGTTGGTCCGAAACTAAGTCGATTAATTAGGTGTAAAATTTTAGTATCAGCCATTTCAGTTATCAGTTATCAGTTATCAGTTCAGTAGGGTGCGTTAGACGGCTAAAATCTAACTGCGAAAGGTATTTAACAATTCGTCGTCACGCACCATTTTAGCCATCTTGTAGGGTCTGTTATATCATGTCCGGATAATTAGTTATAAAAAAACTTTCTCCTTCAACTCCAGTTCTTCTTCTTTCTTCCCTCTTTCCTCCTGAATCCTGAGGACTGACTCCTGAGGACTCCGTAGTTATTTATTTATCACTGTTTAACCGGACATGATATTACATTTTATTTTCATGTCGCGTAGCGTAACGCACCGCCCTACCCCAAATCTTTCGGTGCGTTACGCTTTCCTGCGGAATGCTGCGCAAACGCTAACACACCCTACGAAATTCTACTACTTAACTCAATCTACGGTATTGTAATGCGCTTATCAGAAAATAATATTATTTAGAAATCGAACAATTTAACCCTGCATCTTCAGGTTTTGAATACTTCTCAGGAATAAATACGAAGTTAAACACTTGATGATCACAACGAACAACCTTAACTAACTCCAGGGGGTGTTTTTTGCGATCGCCAGTCCCCGGTTGAAATGTAATTTCTCCTGTTACCCCATCAACGCGGAAATTTTTACCTGCCAATATCTTCTTAATTTCCCGACGATGTTTTTCCCCATTTTCCTCAATTCCTTTGATTAGCACCTGAGCAGTATCATAACTCAAAGCTGTACGATCGCTAACAGAACCTCCCCACAATTCTTTAGCAGTCTTAGCAAAATTATCTTTGGGATTGTTCAAATGATGCCAATTAACGGTGACCATAAGTTTTTCCAAGAGTTGGGGTTGAACAATCTCTAGGGTTTTGGGACTGTAAATTGAGGAATCACTAACTATCCAGTTTTGACCATCATTTTCTTCGATGATTTTCAGAGCATGAGCAAAGGAATCAGTCACTTGCCCATCTGGCACAAGAACAATAGCTGAGTTACCATATTTTCTGACTTTTTGGATAACATTTTTAGCATTAAAATTAGGCCGAGAAATATCAAATGAATCAATGAGATATCCTCCTTTTTCTGAGAGTTTTTGTTTAAAATGTTTTTTGTAATCACTAGAATAGGGACTAGCAGGGTTATAAAAAATTGTAGCTTTGTTTTGATTAATTTTATTCATCAAGACATCAACCATTGCTTCTGCTCGAAGATGATTAGTTGCGATAATTCGGAAGAAAAATTTTCGAGGTTGGTCTGTGAGTTCAGATGTGGCCGCACCAGGAGAAACTGATACTAATTGATTTTGGTTATATATATCTACAGTTGCCATCGTCATCTCACTAGTCCAAGAAGCAATAACACCTAAAATATCTGACCGTTTGACCAGGGTTTGGGCAACCTTCTTCGCCTGAGTCTCTAAGTTAGCATCATTAGCAATGATAACTTTTAAACCTTTTCCATTCAGGTCATTAAGGTTGAGAAAATTTGCACCAGGCAAAGTTAAATTAAAGGATTTTGCCTTCTTAAATAAACTCAAGTTAACTTCTGTTTGCGCTTGAGCGACTCCCCGTAAGATTTCTTCCGCAACTTCTGCATTACTTATTTGCCCCCTTTCATCTTGTAAAACTGGAACTACAACTGTAATAGTATAGTAATCAACACCCGTCGCTTCTAAAAAGGCATTATTGAGATATATTAAAGTTTCTGGATCTCTTCTTTCTGTCTTCCAGCTTTCCTGGAAATTTTGAGCTGCCTCCCAATAACTTTTTTTGGTGACAAAACAATCACTCCATTGTTGTCGAATATGACTATACCAAATAGGTAGAAAATGATTCAATGGTTTTTGGCATTCGGCAACTGCATCCACACCCCTTTGTTTGTCTCGTGGTTGAAATAGTTTTACCAGAATTTCCTCACCTTTACTGATGTTATCTCCAAGGGTTTCAGGTTTAGGATAAAACCAACGACAAATTCCCAAAACACCAACGATCGCCAAGAAAAACAGAATTATTTGCTTAGGTTTTATTGGAGGTTCAGGTTCAAGTTCAGGTTCAGGTTCAGGTTCAGGTTGAGGCCAATATAGTTCAGGTGTCGCAGGATTTTGGATTAGTACAGGCAATCTAGATGCTCTTGGATAAAACAATTCATTTGGAATAGCATATTCCAGTTGTTGTAAATGCTTCCGTGCTTCTCGAACAGAAGTGTGGAGAGGTTTACCTTGGGTAAATTCTTCCAGGAAATATTGTAAAAAACGCCGTGCTACTATATCGGGAACAGGTTCTCGCATCACAATCAAATGGGGAATATTAAAATCAGCTAAATATTCAGCAATACCCAGTCCATCACAGGAATTAAAAATTGCCAGCTTGACTCTAGGAGTATTTCTCCTCAAAGCTTCTTTCAAAAGATCGATTGATAAATTTAAGGCATGATCGACATGAATAGTCTGACCAGAACTGTGCCCAGCATAAAAAATAATATCCCAATTTCCGAGCCAAAGAGTATCAAATAGTTCTTGAGGAGTCAGAGAATTTCCTCTCGCTGGAATAGAGGTAATTCTTGCCCCATGTCTATTTAAGTTTTCAATCAGTTCCCGATCCTGTTGCAGTTGTAATCCCCCCTCATCGCTACCAAAAATTGCCAGAATTTGAATCGGTTGTTGCAACGTTTCTGTTGGTCGATTATATTTAGACAAGAGGGCAAATTCTGCCTGGGGTAAAAAATATGATTTCTCAAATAAATCCCAATAATCCCAGGATAATTTACGCAGATAATCATTTGATGTATCGATGATAACTCGTACTGATTCATTTATAGTTCTATATTGAAGTTCTCCTATAATTCGCGCTGTTATAGCTCCAAAGATAGGTTCCCCTAACCAATTTCTGACATTAGATTCTAGGGTGAGAGTAGCATTTTGACACTCTTCTAAAATGCAGACGTTGGTAGTTTGCCCATCTGGTATCTTTATCCCTCGGCCTCCCAACTTAGTATAAATGTTTCTCCATTCGTCATAAACTCTAGGAAAATCAGGGTTAGGGGGCAATTGAGGACACTTGCCTTCTCTGGCAATGATTCTACCATCTTGCCAAAACTCCAGGGAAACAGGAAAACCTAATTCAAAACTGCCTTCTTCTATTTTGATAACAACTTTTCTAGTCATTATTCTTAATTCATTGTTATAGTTTTAATATTATATTCGTTTCAATAGACTTCTCCAAAAATTGCTCTTTGTAGGTTGGGTTGAGGAGACGTTAGCGCCAGCTTATCCGTTAGGATAAACCCAACACCAAATCTCAATGTCACAAGGATTTTATATTGTCAAACTTCTAAGATTTAGTACTATATTCTTGAAAATTGCTCTTTGTAGGTTGGGTTGAGGAGACGTTAGCGCCAGCTTATCCGTTAGGATAAACCCAACACCAAATCTCAATGTCACAAGGATTTTATATTGTCAAACTTCTAAGATTTGTAGGAGTTCTAGTGAGGTATAGTCCTGGAAATCCCCCCTAACTCCCCTTGAGAAGGGGGGAACTGGAAGTCCCCCTTAAAAAGGGGGATTTAGGGGGATCGTCTATGTGCCTCATCAGGCTGAAAACCTCTATAAGTCCTGATTTGCTACTACTATTCTTCTTGCAGACCAATATTTTTAGACATTGTTGTTGGGTTGCGCTACCGCTTAACCCAACCTACCATATCCTTTATGTAATCAAATTATGAAATCCTTTGTCACCGTGGCAGAATTAAGGCTAACTTGAAGACTAAAACGATCGCCTGGATCGGCGGTAAATTTGAACTGAATATAATCATCTCTTTCTCTAGCACGAATTTCAAATAAAGATTCCCCCATTTCATCTAAACCAATGAGTTTTAAATTTGCTGGTAAAAAACGTTGGTCTTGCAGAGGATAAACTCTGGAAAGAACAGCAAATCTTTGGTTTGGTTTGGGTAAAATTGCTATCATTAGTGCCACTGGAACTCCTGCCAGTTGTATTCCTAGATCCATAGCACGACGTACACCTGCTGCTGGATTACTAGGGTCTATTTCCCACAACAATTCGGCAATTTGCCAGCGTGTTTCTTCATCTTCTGTTGTTTGTAAAATATTTACTAGAGCTTTATTTACTTCTGTATCTGAGAGTTCAGGTTGAGATAAATCTGTTTGTATTTTGCCTCTTTGTTTTTGAGTCATTTGGAATTGTTTAATAATTTTTTTAACTACTTTGGGAGATAATTTTTCTGTTGTTTTATCTAAACTGAAAGCCATTTGTATAATCGGTTTACGATTTCCTATAAGTTCTTCCACTGGTTGCCAACCTTCTCTCAAAATACCTTCTAACCAACTTGTTAATTTTTCCCAATATTTTGATTCATCCAAGGTATTTTCTGGGATTTTAATAGCTACTGGACTCAAATATTTAAGATTTAAAATTAAGTGACTGGAGTCAGAATTTAGTTCAGGCAAAGAAAGTTGATAATTTCCTATTTTGTTTTTTTGTAAAGACTGATTTATTAATTTATCATATCGTATAAATCCAATTATAATAGCTTCTTCTTCCTCTACTAAAACCTGTATTACTATATAGAAATGAGCAGCAAAATCTGGGGAATTAATCATTTTTTCGGGAATTTCAATTCCTTCATTTACTATACTCTCATTTGTCAGTAAGCAAACTTTAAATCCGCCGACTTGCAGATTACTCATTGGTTCTGAACTGATAATTTGATTAGCTGGCAGAGATTCAATTTGATTATCTAATGTTAAATGCCGATCGCTCAACCTTCTTTTTAGTGCGAATAAACCCAAAATTTTCAAATAAGCTTGCCATTTTTGGGCTTCATTATTAAATTTACCACTCAAGAGAGTTGCTTGCTGAAAATCTTCAGGTTCTAAATCAATAGTTTCTGAGTGCAATTGTCGGTAATACTGTCTGTTTGTTTGCCCATAATTAGAACAAATATTCATATTTTTCTCCGGTTTGTTGTTGTAATTTAAAATTTGCTTTTTGTGGAAAATGCAATAATTAATGTAGTTATTTTAATATTTATTATTCTGTCAAATAGGCTGACTATATTCAAGATAATAGCGCATTTTTTGAGCGAATAAACTTGTCATTTCTTGGTATTTCTTTGCTGTAGAAATTTCCTTAGCTGCCTCTAGAAAAACGGTTTCATCTAAATAACGACTTAATAGTTCAATTAAAGAATCAAAAGCATTTGGATCTAAAACCCCTTGATTTGAATTTAACTCTGCTTGATTCAACAAAATCTGGAGCAATTGCTCCATTACTTGTTCTCGAATTTGCTTCAGCAATTGCTTTAGTTTTAAAATTCGACTAACTTGAGATTGATTATTCATATTTAATTGTTTAGCTACTTCACTTTGAGATTTCTTTTCACAATAAATTAGTCGTAAACTAGGTAAAAAATGAGGAGCAAATTCACTATACCAAGCACTTTTTTGTAGTTTCTGCAAACGTTGATAAAGCACTCCCTCAATAGCATCCATAATAGCTCGATCGCGATGTTCGTCTAGAAATTCAAGTTCCATTGCTGAAGCATTAGAGGGTGGTGAAATCTCAGTTGGATTGAAAATTTGTTCCTGTAGAAACTTAGCAATAGTTTTCAATTGTTCGAGTAGTTCATCTGAAGAATTATATATAATTCTCCTTTGACAAAGGCGATCGCGCATTTCCTGAAGTTGAGACTCAGAAGGTTCAGGACATTTGCCCCTTGCACCCTGTTCTCGTCTGTCGCGGCGATATACCCCATGAAATGCTTCTACCACATCCCGTTCTTGAGGTGAAAGAGTTTCCATTTGGTAACGCTTAATCTCATTTAGTTTTCCCCAAGGAGTAGTTAAAGATAAACCAAATTCCACCCATAACGTTCGAGTTAGTTCTGGGTGGCGACGGGTGAGTAAATAAGTCCAATTCCAGAGTCCAGCTTTATCAGGATTGAATGTTCTCAAAATGTGCGCCCAAAAATAGGGGTAAGAAGACTGAGAATTTTCGCTAACTTCCTGAAAGTTCTTGATCTTACCATCATCAGTGAGTACCAGGTACAACAAGTCTAAGTGGGAAAAACCATAGCGATCGCCAAATTGTTGAGCCAGTTTTTGACAAGCATGAACAATGCCATGAGAAATATAGCAGCGCAAAGAAAGTCCTGCTGTTATGCTGCATTCCTTAGAAGAGGCCGAATTTTGAGATAGAAAGTGAGATAGCAAAGTAGCTTGAATTTTTCTGTCATCTTGGGAGGAGACTTCTTTGAGTTCAGCAATAGATGGAAACCAGATTTGAAATTGTTGTTGAACAGGCAATAGTAAGTCCTCTCGATATCCCTTCTGATAACCAGACACATCATAGCTAGTTAAATCAATTTTGCATAATGTCCAGTAGTTCTTGCTGAGAACCATTTGTCTCCCCCCTATATTCCTCCACAGTATTATTCAAGATTATTGAATCAGTATTTACGCTGATTAGCATTCAAAATTCATTCTCCTAAAGGTTCTATTTTACTCTAGTCCCTGATGATTTGAACTTATGCACTTTTGAGAAATATTTTACAGAACTTGCATAAGTTCTCTCTGACAAGATCTAGTAGGTAATGAACAGACCACATAAATTAAGGTAGAACATGAATGATTATGAAAATAAACTTGCCAAAAACCAAACCTAGACTTTCAATTAGTAGATTTTTGCCAATACCTATTTTGCGCTTGGGAATAATTTCACTGATTTTTTTCCCTTTTTTATTACTGAGTAGTTGTGGAATGATAAGTACCCTGGAAGATGGAATAAAATTATCTGCAGTTCTCAGCAAAAATCATCCAGGAGGAGCTGGTGTATCTTTTAATATTAGAAGCAGTAATCACTTAGGCGTTGATTTGACAAATGACGTTAACTATATCAGAAGTTTAGAAATTACTTTTGCTGATAAAAGTTGGGATAATTTGACAGAACAAAAACTTCAAAATATTGCTGAAAATACAGTTAAGTTAGTTAATCAAGAATATCCCAAACTAGCTGATGCAGATTATATATATGTAATCTTTATGTATCAAGACCAAAACTCTAATGTAAATCCTATTATTTATAGTAGTTTTACATTTCAAAAAACAGAAAATTGTTTTCAAATAAAGAATACCAAATAAAGCTAGATATAATAATTGAAATAAAAATATTCAAGTTTCCAAATGGGAGAGTGATGTTTAATTGTCACAGCTATAAACAAAATAGTTAGTTTTATTGTGAATATACTTGCCAATGGTTAATTTTTTGGCCAACTTTTCGTTTAATAAATTATTGATTTGATAGTCTAATGATTGATAAATAGTTGTGTTCGATTGATTCATAAGATTTAAAATTTAAAGCTTCATCAACTAACTTCATTTTTATTATAGTCTCTGATGATTTGAACTTATGCACTTTTGAGAAATATTTTACAGAACTTGCATAAGTTCTCTCTGACAAGAGTTAGTAGGTAATGAACAGACCACATCAATTAAGGTGAAACACGATAACTAATTTCATTTTTATTATAGTCTCTGATGATTTGAACTTATGCACTTTTAAGAAATATTTTACAGAACTTGCATAAGTTCTCTCTGACAAGAGCTAGTAGTTAATGAACAGACCACATCAATTAAGGTGAAACACGATTATGAAAATAGGTGAAATTTTAATCCGAAGACAATTAATTTCGCAAGTTCAACTAAACCAAGCAATAGACATTCAGACTTCATTGCATATGAAACTAGGAGAACTTTTAATGTTCCAAGGTTTGATCCAACCACAAAATTTAGAAGAAGCTTTAAATGAACAATATTGGAGGGAAAATGGTTATTGGATAATTGACTAAGCATCAATTTAAGATTAACAATTTCTCTACTTATCAAGGAATAATTATGATTTTTCAGACTTATTGATCTCTGAAATATTGTATTTATACAAATATTGTGGAGATCAATACACTGAATTTTATTTTGTCTTGATTTGCAACCAAAGTTTTCACTTCGACTCAGGAAAAGAAAAAATGAATGAATTACCAGTTTTGATTGAACCATACTCTCGGAAAAAATCCCGATTTAAACTACGAAAAATATTAACTTTTTTGGTAGCAATATTGATTGGTTTATCTCCAGCATTACAAACCATTGCTCAGGGAACTTCTCCTTTTTACTGGGATTTTATCAATGTTGAAATAGATGTGCAAAAAAATGGAGATATGCTGGTCAGCGAAACCCAGAAATATGTCTTCACCCAACCTCATACCAACCAAAGATATCGATATATTCCACTAGATAAAGTAGATAAAATTACCGATGTTACAGTTTGGGAAAATCAGGAACAAATTCCTAGTCAAACTGGAATCAAAAATAACCAGATATGGATTAAATGGCAACATCAACTCAATGTTCCTGAAGCACATACTTTTGTATTGAAATATCGAGTAATTGGTGGTTTACATATTAATGAGAGTGGAGATAAAGTTTACTGGAAAGCAATATTTGCTAACCGGAGTGCTGTGATTAAGAATGCCAAAATAATAGTCCGACTGCCAGAAGTTTTATCAGAAAAAATTCAAACATATAAAAGTTTTGGATTTCCTGCAAAAGCTCAAAAAATTAATTCAACAACTGTGGAATTTGTAGCTAAAAAAGCTATTCCACCGCAACAAGAAATAGAAGTTTTGGTGCTATTTCCTCATAATATTCTTGATGTTTCAAAAGCAAATTGGCAGCGCTATCAGGCAGTTAACTCTTTTTTCTCAGGATTATTAGAGCTAATATCTGCTATATTTCCAATATTGATAGTCTCTTTATTGATCGCCTTGGTTTGTTTTAGTAGTAGTAGTAGTGGTAGTAGTGGAAGAGGTAGCATCACTCGCGGTGGTGGCAGTGGCGGTGGTTTTGGTGGCGGCCCTGGCGGTGGCGGTGGCGGTGGCGGTGGCGGTGGTTGTGGTGGCGGTGGCGGTGGCGGTGGTTGTGGTGGCGGTGGTGGTGGATAGTATCAGTTGAACAATTAGGAGTACTACCCATTAACCTCACTATATAACAAAAT
Source organism: Okeania sp. SIO2C2 (assembly GCF_010692625.1). Classification (NCBI taxonomy): domain Bacteria; kingdom Bacillati; phylum Cyanobacteriota; class Cyanophyceae; order Oscillatoriales; family Microcoleaceae; genus Okeania; species Okeania sp. SIO2C2. The sequence continues at coordinate 14,464 of NZ_JAAHGM010000032.1, read as the reverse complement.
GTTGATGCACCTCATACCCTTGAGATTGCTTCCTTTCTCAATATGGCCATAACCACTGCCCCTCCACTAATATTAAATCCGCTTACCATAATTAAACTTTTGTAAATTTTCTGCTAAAAAGACTGTAGGGACGTTCTATTGAACGTCCCTACAATGGTTTCACAAAAGGCTGATAATTCCTGAAGTTCTCCAATATCTAACATTTACCGAAAAATAAAGGTATAAAGCCTCTCCATTCATGGAGAAAAAATCAAAAAATTCCTTTTAGCCAATCCTTCTATTACAGAAGAGGTAATTGTTAATTGTTAATTATTAATGGCTTTGTTGCACAAAGAAAGGAAATAGGGTAAAAATAACAGTTTGTGGCACACCAAACCTAGTAGATATGAGTAAGTCCAAGTCCAAATCTAAGTCTAAGTATCGGGTCAGGAACTGGTCTGAGTATGATGCTTCCTTAAAGCAGAGAGGGAGTCTGACATTTTGGCTCAGTAATGAAGTAATAGAGCAGTGGGTAAACCAACAGAGGAAAGGACGTAGGGGAGCATCTAATACTTATGGTGATGTAGCTATTGAATTAATGGTCACTGTAAGCAGCTTGTACGGACTAGCAGGACGACAGACAGAAGGACTTGTGGAGTCTATATTTGATTTAATGGAACTAGACTTACCCGTACCAGACCACAGTACTGTATGCCGTAGAGTTAGAAAATTAAACATTGCTATGCCAGTAATACCAACGGCACAAGGAATTCACTTAGTAGTAGATTCTACAGGGGTCAAAGTGTATGGCGAAGGGGAATGGAAAACTAGGATTCATGGTGTAGGTAAACGTAGAACATGGCGTAAACTGCACCTAGGAGTGAATGAGGCCACGGGAGAGATTGTCACGGCGGTGGTAACAACTAATGATGTGAGTGACGACCAAGTATTTGGAGACCTATTAGATGGGGTATGGGGTAGAAGGTGAAATCACTCAAGTATCAGGTGATGGGGCTTATGATCAATGCAAATGTTATGAAAAAGCCAGTCAGCTAGGGGCAAAAACGACCATTCCGCCACGAAAAAATGCAGTGATTTGGCAGCATGGCAACTGCAAAGGTACTCCTCATCCTAGAGATCAAAACCTGAGACGCATTAGACAAGTGGGGCGAAAGAAATGGAAGCGTGAAAGTGGCTACCATCAACGCTCCCTATCAGTTTGCGTAGCATTCCGTAGGAAAACCACAATGTTTAGACTAAAAGTGATATTTGGAGGTAAGTTGCGACGACGAAAATTTGATAATCAGGCAGTGGAGTTGTTCATACAATGCGCCATACTTAATCGTATGATACAGGACTGTAAGCCAGAAAGCTACTTTGTAGCTTCCTAATTAATTTCTCTTGCGGGGGAGTGTTGCGATCGCAACATTCATGCAACAAAGCCATTATTAATTATTAATTATTAATTATTGAACACCTTCTTCAGAGGCCAAAACACCATTCAAGAAAATATCAGCTAATCCCTCCGCCATTTCTTGCATTACTTGAGGAGAAGCATCAGGTTCTAATAAAGTTTGTTGGCTAAAACCCGCGATCGCAAACATTCCTAAAAATACCCGTGCCACAAGTTTCGGATTCATCTGACGATATACACCCCGCTCCATTGCTGTTGCAAAAAAAGCCTCCGCCACATCCGTCATTTTCTCAATAACTTCCGATTGAATTTTATCCCTCAACTCTGGATGAAATTGTGCTTCCAAAAAACAGACTTTCATCATATCTGCATTGCGATTAATATTTAACATCCGGCGACGCATCACTTGTGCCACAGCTTTATAACTAGACATCTCACTTAATTCTGTTAATAAATCTGTGAGAATTTCTACCCAACCCTGTGTAGCTAACTCAATCAAAATCGCTTTTTTATTAGTAAAATGACGAAACAAAGTACCCTCTGCAACTCCTGCCTTCTTGGCTAAATCTCGAATCGTAGTACCATCATATCCAGATTTAGCAAACAACTTTTGAGCTGCTTGTAATATCTTAGTTCGTGTTTGTATTTCCGAAGTTGGTAACTTAGTTAAAACTTTCATAATAGTTCAAACTTTTATGCTATTTTAACCAGTTGTAGCCTTATAATTTGGCAATTTCAGCATTAATTAACAAAGATTTTATGTAAGCATTTCCTACGGAATGCGGAGCTAACAGCACCTCAGCACTTCAGCTTTATAGAATTGAAATAGCTGACCGCTGACCGCTGACTGCTGACTGCTATTTTGTATAATCGAAAAAGTTGCACCCTACGCTAATATTCGCAAAATCTCAGACTTCAGAATATAATCCTAATTGTCGCCCAATCAAAAATTCAATTACCTATGCAGATATGTCCAAATAGCATTGCTATGTGGAAGTCAAAATTTCAAATTCTTAAAGGTAAACTCAAAATAGAACTATTTACAGAAAGCTCTGAGATAAAATCTACTCAACTCGAAGGATTAAATTTTTAATATTTATGCAAACTTTCTTACCAGCTTGGTATAAAAAAATCATTACCGAAAAATTCAGGTATAAAGCCTCTCCATTCATAGAGAAAAAAGAAGAAAAATCCTTTGCTTCAATCCTCTTATTTATCAGAAGAGGTAATTCTAAATTCTTAATTCTAAATTCTAAATTCTTGAATGCTAGGTTTGAATTGGCCCAACTAAAAAAGCGATCGCTCAACTTATGTCTTTGCTTGATTACCATAAGTTTGTTTTGGTTTGGGTTTCCCGCAAATATGGCCTTAGCACGGGAATCTACTCCCGACCAAAAAATATCAATTAAGCCTTACCTAGACCGAGTAATCAAAAAAGTAACAGAATTTCGCCTTGACAATGGCATGAAATTCATCGTATTGGAAAGGCATAATGCTCCAGTCATATCTTTTTCTATTTATGCTGATGTTGGTGGGGCGAACGAACCGGACGGTCAAACAGGTGTGGCCCATTACCTAGAACATTTAGCTTTTAAAGGCACAAAAAAAATCGGTACAAAAGATTATCAAGCTGAAAAAAAAGCTTTAGAAAAACTAGATAAGATATTTGCAGAAATTCAAACAGCTAGTGCCAAGCAAAAAACTGAACAAGTCACCCAACTTTTAGCAGAATTTGAGTCAGCTCAAAAGCTGGCATCTCAATATGTAAATCAAAATGAATTTTCCAAAATTGTCCAACAAGCAGGAGGGGTTGGACTGAATGCTGCCACCTCCGCAGACTACACCCTATACTTCTACAGTTTACCTGCCAATAAACTAGAATTATGGATGTCTTTGGAGTCAGAAAGATTTTTGGAGCCAGTATTTAGAGAATTTTACAAAGAAAAACAAGTAATTCTCGAAGAAAGGCGATCGCGCACAGAAAATTCACCTGTTGCCCAACTGTTGGAAAAATTTTTAAGTAAAGCTTTCCAAGTTCATCCTTACCGTCGCCCTGTTATTGGTTATCAAGAAGATATCGAAAATTTAAGCAGAGAAAACGTGCGCGACTTTTTTGATACCCATTATGTTCCCAGTAATTTAACAGTAGGGATAGTTGGAGATGTCGATCCCAAAGAAGTCAAAAAATTAGCAAAAATTTATTTCGGTCGCTACAAAACTAGAGAAAAACCAGCACAACTTAATATTGTCGAACCTCCCCAAACTGAACTAGGGGAAGTAACAATGAAATTGAAATCCCAACCTTGGTATATAGAGGGTTATCACCGACCTGCAACAAATCATCCTGACAATGTAATTTATCAAATGATTACTAGCATCTTGAGTGATGGTCGTACTTCTCGCCTCTATCAGTCATTAGTTCAGAAACAGCAAATAGCGCTAGTAGCAAGAGGAGCTGGTAGTTATCCAGGAGATAAATATCCACATCTGATGCTATTTTATGCTCTGACTGCTCCCAATAGTAATGTGGATGAAGTAGGAGCAGCTTTGCAGACAGAAATTGAAAAATTGAAAACAGAGCCAGTTTCTCAGCAAGAGTTAGAAAGGGTGAAAACTCAGGCACGGGCAGGTTTATTACGCTCTCTTGACTCTAATACAGGAATGGTTTCTGCTCTCTTGAGCTATGAAGTTAAAACTGGTTCGTGGCAAAATCTGTTTAAAGAATTAGATGCCATTAATGCAGTAACTACAGAAGATATTTTGCGTGTAGCTCAAAAAACTTTCGTTGCCGAAAACCGTACTATTGGCAGACTACTTCCCAAGTAAATTAGGTATGATAATTTAGAAGTCAGGAGTCAGAAGTCAGAAGTCAGGAGTTTTTTTTCTTTCTGAAGATGGCAGCTCAAGAAAAGTTTACTGATAACTGATAACTGAAATGACCTACCACCTAAAACCTACAAACAATGCTTTCTAACTATAAAAGAAAAATTACTAAATCCAAAATTTTCATCACAGCATTTTTAGCCGTAGTAATGCTGTTAGCTATTTTAGGGCAAATACCAGCCATAGCTATAACTCCAGCCAAACATTATACCGAACTGGAATTTCCCCCACTACCAGAATTAGAACTACCAGAGTACACTCGCTTTCAACTTGATAATGGCATCGTTGTCTATCTCATGGAAGACCATGAATTACCGCTCATAGGTGGTAGAGCAATATTCCGGACAGGTTCAAGATTTGAACCAGAAAATAAAGTCGGGTTAGCAGACTTAACTGGAACTGTAATGCGTACAGGTGGCACAACTCAACATTCCCCTGAAGAAATAAATCAAATACTCGAACAAAAAGCAGCAGTAGTAGAAACAGGTATCGGTGGTACTGCTGGTAGTGCCAGGTTCAGTTGCCTGACTGAAGACTTGACAGAAGTATTTGGATTATTTACCGAAGTAATTCGCGAACCCGTATTTGCTGAAGCAAAACTAGAGTTTGCCAAACAACAATGGCAAGGTGCAATTGCTCGTCGCAATGACGACCCTGAATCTATTGTTGGTCGTGAGTTCCAAAAATTGATTTATGGGACAGAAAGTCCTTATGCTCGAACTGTTGAATATGAAACCCTCAACAATATTTCCCAAGAAGATTTAATTGATTTCTATGCTAAATATTTCCATCCTGAGAATATGATTTTGGGAATAGTAGGAGATTTTCAGACTAAACAGATGCGATCGCTCATTACAGAGCAATTTGGCAACTGGCAACCAAGCATTAAAGCAGTAAAACCACCTCTACCAAATGTTAGTCAAGCTCAAGTCGGTGATATGTTTTTTATTGACCAACCCCAGCTAACTCAAAGTTATGTACAAATGGGTCACTTAGGCGGAAAATTAGATAATCCTGATTATACAGCTTTGAGCGTAATGAATGAGGTACTTAATGGTTTGGGAGGACGTTTGTTTAATAATATTCGATCGCGTCAAGGTTTAGCTTATTCAGTTTCTGCTTATTGGAGTCCTAACTATGATTATCCAGGAGTATTCATTGCTGGGGGTGAAACTCGTTCGGATGCAACCGTGCCATTTATCACATCTGTGAATGAAGAAATTGAACGTATTCGCACTCAACCTATTACACAGGAGGAACTCACCCATGCCAAAGATTCAACTCTCAACTCATTTATTTTCAACTTTCAAGATCCAGCTCAAACTTTATCTCGTTTGATGAGATATGAATATTATGATTATCCTAAAGATTTCATTTTCCGCTATCGTCAGGAAATAGAAAATATTACCGTTGAGGATGTGCAAAGAGTAGCTCAAAAATATTTGCAACCAGATAAAACTGTAACTTTAGTGGTGGGTAACAAAGAAGATATTCAACCACCTCTGAGTAGTCTGGGAAACGATCTGAAAATTACTTCAATAGATATTACAATTCCAGAACCTAGTTAATTGAAGTAGGGAGTTGAGACTCAACCCCATCCTCTGTCAGACGCTGATTATGCCACGGCAGACACTGATGATGCCACAGATACAGGGATAAAGATGATGTCACGGATGTCAGACACTGATGATGCCACAGATACAGGGATAAAGATGATGCCACGGATGTCAGACACTGATGATGCCACAGATACAGGGATAAAGATGATGCCACGGATGCCAGACACTGATGATGCCACAGATACAGGGATAAAGATGATGCCACGGATACACGGATCTAAAGATTGGCTAATCTGTATATCCGTGGCCAAATCCTGGTCTAGCTATAGGGGTTGGAGGTTATGCCAAAATAGTTTTAGATTTTTTTCTTGATCTGAAGGTGCAAATATGAGAGGTAGAGTCAAAGCAGTACATGAGGATTTAACCTATAAGATTATTGGGGCAGCTATGACTGTTCATAATAAGTTGGGGCCTGGTTATCGGGAAGAAATTTATCAGCGATCGCTTGAACAACAGTTAACAAATGAGGGAGTTGGTTTTAAACCTCAAGAAAAATTGCCTATTTATGAATCGGATAATTTGTTGGGCTTTTATATTCCTGATTTCATTGTTGAGGAAGAGGTTATTTTAGAAATCAAGGCTTTTGCAACTTTGCATCAAAAGTATTTAGGCCAAGTGATTACTTATCTCAATCACACAGGTTTGTCTATTGGTTTATTGATTAATTTTGGCGATCGGAGTTTGCGGTTTCGGCGGGTATTTCCCTCTCCTTCCGCTCTCAAGTATCCTCGCAATTATCAATGGATTTATGTCCCTGACTGGTTGAAGGCACAAAAGCAGCAACAGCAGTGGGATGATCTTCCTTTTTAAGGTGTCACTGCCATCCCCATTGCTAGACCAGGATTTGGCCACAGATGTACGGATTCACCAATCTTTATCCGTTCTTTATCCGTGTATCCGTGCCATAATCAGTGTCTGGCAATGGTTGAAATTTGCTCCCCACACCTCCCACACCTCCCACACCTCCCACACCTCCCACACTCTCCCTCTATTTTTAAATAGATCCCATAAGGGTTCTATACAGTGTTTACAATTGCTTAGGGTTTGAGTCCCCATCCACTTCTTCCTTCTTCAACAAAGCGCGAGCGATCGCTTCTTCAGACAATTCTTCAATATTACTCAAAACCACCTTTGCCCCTGCCTCCAACAGCTTTGCACTATAAGTCTCTCGCCTTGTCTGACTTTCCTGCACATGGGGAGGCAACACACCCACCCCTGTCCAACTTCTCGATGGCATTGCTAGACGAGCATTCTCCACCGTATACATATCTCCCACTGTATCGCCAGCATAAATCACAGGTAGATTTTCAGCTAAACCATGCTGTTTTTCCAATGTCTCCAATACTGCAAATAACCCCGTGGGGTCAGGTTTTCCTGGTCCATCCTCCATCGCCACTACTACAGGGGAACTCAACCCTAACTTACCTTCCAAAACATAAGCAGCTTCTGCGCGCATTGCCCCACTAAAAAATCCCCAAGAAAATCCTGCTGCTGTCAATCTCTGAAAATAATCAGAACTCACTAACAACGGTTCCGTACAAATATAACCAGTCCAATTATCTTCATTGGGACCCCGATAACGAGACTGAAAAAAAGCCACTAACTTTTGATAATCTAAACCAACATCCTCTCTTTTTTGACCTTGGCCTTCAAAATAGCGATAAATTAACTCTTGCGAAGCCTCCCAGTCATTATTCCAAACACCCTCAGATTTTAGTTGGTCAATATCTGTCAAAGTGGGGCAAAATGTGCCGGATGTAAAATGCTCTACCGTATCCGCGATCGCCCGTCGATAAGACCCTCCAACATTCCGAATTACACCATCAATGTCAAAAACCAAAATTGCTTTGTCCATCACTCAATTTCCGTGGTATGATTAAATATTGTGCAAAGTTTTGAAATTAGCCTAATATTGGCTCTGGAGGTAAATTGTCCAAATTCATACTTAAAGTAGTTTGGTTAGAAGATAATGTAGCACTTGCAGTAGATCAAGTGGTAGGAAATGGTACTAGCCCCTTAACTTGTTATTTTTTCTGGCCTCGCAATGATGCTTGGGAAGAATTAAGAAAAGAAATAGAAGCCAAACATTGGATTAATGAATCAGACCGGGTCGATCTTCTCAATCAAGCTACTGAGATAATTAACTACTGGCAAGAAGAGGGAAGAAGACGGCCAATGACAGAAGTTCAATCAAAATTTCCAGAAATAGTTTTTACAGGGACTAATTAGAAGTTAAAAGTAAAAATTAACTTCAGACTTCCTTCTTCAACAATAGTTAGTTGATGTCAATAATATTATACTAAACTGTCAAAAAATTAATTAAAGCAGAATCTGCTGATGAACCAGGAACAGACATTATTCATAAGTGACCAACTGCCACTTGTAACTTCTCCAGCTATTCTCAAAAAAGCTGTTATATATAAGCTTGATAGCTATATTTCAGGAGGTGGTGAGTTGGCATTTCCATGTCTGCCTGGTATGCTTGAGCATTACATAAATATTGTAGAAAGCTTATTTTCTCACCTGGGTAGACCAATGCCCAAGGAAAGACAACTACAATTGCGTCAAATGATAGAAAGGAAGTTGGCAGAGGGGTTTAATATTTCTACAAGTTCAATATTAGTTATTCAGTATGAATTAGTTAAGCCTCCCAAAAAAGGTATGGCTTGCCAAGTAACTGTTCGTAGCCCAACTTTAGAGGAACAGTACAAGTCTTGGGTAGAGAAGAGAAAGCCTCCCTTGTTTGGTTCTCACCCTGATGCTAGAGTATTAGCAACTGTGGCAGAATTTCGTAAAAACACTTCATTAAAAATATTAGATGTGGGTGGGGGAACGGGTAGGAATGCTTTACCTTTGGCACGAAAAGGTCATTCTGTAGATGTTTTAGAGTTAACCCCTGCTTTTATTGAACAGTTGCAAACAGCGATAACTACAGAAAATTTATCTATGAATGTGATTAAGGGAGATATTCTCGACCCACTGACACGAATGCAGCCAGCTTTTTATCAGTTGGCGATCGCCACAGAAGTAGTATCTCATTTTCGCGATGTAGAGCAACTGCGGTTATTTCTAGCAAAAATGTCTGATTTTATTTGTCCTGGTGGTATGCTTCTGTTCAATATATTTTTAACCGTAGATGGGTATGTACCGGATGAGTTAGTCCGAGAGATGGCACAGTTATCTTGGTCGAGTTTGTTCACTGCTAAGGAGTTTGCCACAGCGATGCAGAGTTTACCCTTAGCGATCGTTTCTAATGAGTTAGTTATAGAATATGAACGTCAACATCTGCCTCAAACAGCTTGGCCTCCTACAAGTTGGTTTGAAAGTTGGGCGACTGGTAGAGATATATTTCCTCTAGCCAATGGTAGACCACCTGTAGAATTGAGGTGGATATTATGTCGGCGGATGTAGTCAAGATTTAGTAGTTTTGAAGGGCTTTGTTGCATGAATGTTGCGATCGCGACAACCCTTTTGTTTGTCGTCCTGCTAATCCAAACAAACTACTGAGAATGACCGTTAGTTCTATAGCTAGATTACTATAAGTATTAGATGCTCCCCTACCTCCAGTCTTCTGTTGGTTTACCCACTGCTCTATCACTTCATCATTTAGCCAAAATGTCAGACTTCCTTTCTGTTTTAAGGAAGCATCATACTCAGACCAGTTGCTGAGGAGGTACTTAGACTTAGACTTGGACTTGCTCATGTCTACGTTGGTGTTCGTTTGTTGTGCCACGCACTATTATTTTTACCCTATTTGCTCTGTTTGTGCAACAAAGCCATGAAATACTAAAATTTTTGCTACAAATACTTAGGTTGTTTTAAGGAGTCATATCATGTCCGCTGGGGCGCGTTTGTGTAAAACCAAGGGTGAATATCTACAGGAAATTTACGTTTTTTCAAGCTTTTAACCCTTCTTTCCTCTTCCTTCTTCCTTCTTCCTTACCTTCACGCTTACAATACCGATGCTACCGGACATGATATCAGGACCCAGGTAGGGGAGTCGTCGGATTGGCGACGTACAGGAGTCAGTAGGAATAGCCTATATATCATTTAGTAGAGTAAAACTCTATTTTTAGTCAAATCGACATTCCTAAGTAAAGTCTTTTAAGCAGGGAAATTATTAGTAGTATTCTTTATTTATATTTCATATCAGTACCAAAATAAATAGGACTTCATCTAAAAAAGTATTTCAGCGTCTCAAAAAAAATAGCCCCCTCTTCTTGAGGAAGCTTAAGCTAATTACAACACACAAACCAATAAAATAATAATTAACAAATAAGTTAATACTTAATTTATTTATATATAAACTAGCAGCTATTTCCGTATTTTTACATAAAGATACGGTAAAGATACTAAAAAGTTTTATGAAGATTTTGTAAAGAAAGAGGATAGTTATGATTTTTGTTTTATAAGTAATGCCAAACGCAATAAAGCAATGGGACAATAGTCAAGATTTAAAGATGGAAGTAACCATAGAGTTATAGATATCCGATCAGATGGGAGTATATCATTTCAACTATAGCGCTACACAAATATGCTCTTGACATTCCTCTGTTCCCTGTTCCCTCACAGGAGTGCTTATTCCCTCTCTTGGTCGATTGGATATGGCGTTAGCGGAGCGAGCGGCTCTACAAGAGCGGGTTTCCTCGCCATCCCACCCTACGGGAAGCTCCGAAGATTGACCGCTTGCGACTGTCGTCGTCGCAGGGTCGCACCGCTATTGACTTTTCCCTTACAACCAAAATTTATTGTCCCAACTAAAAGACGTAGTGCTATATAATTTTTCAATTTCCTTTTTGCCAAATTATTTTTGATAATTAGTCTGAGGTCTCTCAGACTTCTGAATTGCTATATATTTAAAATTGCAATCTGCAACAGATGAACCTATGTTTCAACAAACAGTCTGGATAGCAAGGCACGGAAACCGCATCGACTTCGTAAACCCCGAATGGTTTAACACTGCTGAAAGACCATACGATCCTCATCTGTCGGATGATGGTGTCATTCAAGCCAAACAACTAGCAAACCGTTTAGTTGGGGAAAATATCACTCAAATTTTTTCCTCTCCCTTTCTGCGAACCGTACAAACTGCCAATGAAGTAGCAGAAGTTCTTGATTTACCTATTAAACTAGATTGGGGCTTGTGTGAATGGTTAAATCCAGAATGGATGCCTGCTATGCCAGAAACTATATCCCTAGAAATAATGGCCAAAGCTTACAAAAGAATAGATCTTTCTTACAATGCAGGCACTCCCCAATATCCTGAAACTTGGGAAGCTTGTATGAAGCGCACTGGAGAAACTTCTCAAGGTCTAGTGGCACAGTTTCCCACAGAAAATATTTTATTACTGGGGCACGGAGCTTCAGTTATTGGCACTGCTGCAGGATTAGTAGGTGAAATTGCTAAGATGGAAATCAAAGCCTCTCTTTGTTGTTTAGTTAAAATTGTTCGTGAAAAACAACAATGGGTCATGGAATTAAGTGGGGATACTTCTCATCTAGATAATATAGAAACCAATGTCAGGTTTGTTTAGCCTAACTCATAGTTGAGTTTTGAGGAAAGCCATAAAAAGCGTTAAAATATAATTTCGATAGAAGTTTGATAACTATTGTACCAGGATTTTTATGCCTGTGAATAGTTATCAACATTAGTGATGAAAATGTATTTTTTTTACGCTATTTGATTTTATGGCAGGACACAGTAAATGGGCGAATATTAAACGCCAAAAAGCTAGAGTTGATGCCGTTAAAGGCAAAGTGTTCGCTAAAATTTCTCGCCAGATCATTGTTGCTGCCCGTAGTGGGGCTGATCCGGCTGGTAATTTTCAGTTGCGTACAGCGATAGATAAGGCAAAGGTGGCAGGTATTCCCAATGATAATATCGAGCGGGCGATCGCTAAAGGTTCTGGTCAGTTCAATGATGGTAATGAACTTGAGGAAATTCGTTATGAAGGTTATGGGCCAGGTGGGATAGCGATTCTGATTGAGGGACTTACAGATAATCGTAACCGTACAGCAGCAGACCTCAGAAGTGCATTTACTAAAAATGGAGGTAATTTAGGTGAGACTGGTTGCGTAAGTTGGATGTTTAACCACAAGGGTGTGGTGACTATTACAGGGTCTGTTGATGAGGATGAATTATTGGAAGCATCTGTTGAAGGAGAAGCGGAATATTATGAAATGATTTGTGAAGAAGATTTTCAGGGTGCAGAGGTATTTACTGAAACTACTAATTTGGAAAATCTTAGTCAGATGCTACGAGGTAAAGGTTTTGATGTGAGTGAAGTTGAGTTTCGATGGATTGCTAGTAATACTGTTGAGGTGACAGAACCAGACCAGGCACGATCACTCCTCAAGTTAATGGATGCTCTTGACGATCTTGATGATGTGCAGAATGTGACAGCTAATTTTGATATAGCAAATGAACTTATTTCTGCTGCTTTAGTTTAGATTATTTTTTCCCAGATAATTCTGGGAACAATCTAACTATAATTAAAAGCATAAACTCTCATGGAAATAAAGATGGTTTTTCAACTGGAATCTCAAAAGCACTCAACTGTGTTGGATATCAACTATCCATCAGCACAGTCTTAAATGGTAATTTTTTATTATTTACTGCACATAAAATCATTTATTCCAGATGATCTATTTTTGTTTTTTTATCAGTATCTGGGTCATAAATTCGATAATCTATGAGCCAAAATTGTTCGATTTTTAGATTGAAATATATACAATTTACTATTCCTAAGATCTGCAGTGGAATTATTTATACAATGTGGGACTTACACAAAATAAAGCGGCGTTGCTGAATCAAGGTATGAAAATAAAAACTGAAGAATCTCAAATATTTGTCATTAATATAGTTTAGCAATCGCCAAAAAATACAAATCATACCCCAAATCAGCAACGCCACTAAAGCCACAAAATAGGCTCAAATATAGATAGGCAGAGGCTTTTACCTCAAAAAGGCATAAATCCTGAATAAGCACGGGTTCTAGCTATTTTTAAGGCATCGACGTCATTCCCTTTATAGTTAAACAAGCCATTAAAAATTGGCCAATTTTAGTTAGGTTTAAGTAAGCTTCTTTGTACGGTTTTTGTACACATTTTCATATTTTTTCATCTGTCTAGTAAAGAAAGAAGGTTGAAAGGTTGTAAACTCGTTATTTTATCTTATAAGCGGGTAGGGGGAATCGAACCCCCATCATTAGCTTGGAAGGCTAAGGTTTTACCACTAAACTACACCCGCAGTTGTTTCTTTACTATAACACACTTTTCTAGAATTGCAACAAGTCTAGCAGAAAAAATTTTTAGATCATATTTACTGCCATCTGAGCTTTAAGTTATAGAGTCTCGACTAACTACAAAACCTAAAACCTCTTGATCTATACCTTTCAACTTCAGATACCCAGACTTTTTCACCTCTCGACTATCCACATAGTTAGCAACAGTCTGCGATACCAAAATTGTATTTGGCTCTGCAGCTTCCTGTAGCCGAGCTGCAATATTTACCTATGGGCCAATAGCTGTATAATCAGACCGCTCTGCACCACTAAACATTCCCACTACAGCATTACCCTGATGAATACCACAACGAAACCTCACTGGTGAAGCCCCATTCGGGCCAATTAATACCAGATTTTGTCACCTCTCATTTAATTTATCCAATAATTTATCCAAAGCTTTTAACATGGCCCTAGCTGAAGCCACTGCTCGTTGCACCTGCTCATCTGCTGTCAACTCTTCAGGTGAACCATAAATTGCCATCACAGCATCTCCCACAAACTTATCCACAGTAACACCATTAGCAAAAATGGCTTTTGTCATCTCTGCTAAATATTCATTTAACAACTCACCTATTCTACGAGCTTGCAAAATATTCGACCAGTGTGATAATTTGACACCATGTTAGCGGAGCTTTGGGTTAGCAAAATTCCCGGTCTCCAATCATCACAAGTTTATCTTTTTTCAATCAACGTCAAACTGGCCAAATAACTGCCTTCTGTTGTCCTAAATTACTACTACCTTTTTTTTCTCAAACTTGCCAATAAATAGATGAGGCTCGTTTTTGGTAGATAACTCCTATGACAAATATATTCTGATCTGTCCATTGTGTTCTATCTATAGTTAGAATTAATCGACTACCATCAGAAAATTTTCTACTGATAATCATTGTAATCATAGGGAACCAAAACAAGGCAAGACTTCAGGAAAATAATGTTAAAAATCTTTGTATATGTTTTCGACGGCTTTCAGATTTAACAGGCCAAGGAAAAAATGATGATCATGATCAAACAGGAAAAATCTTTTTGATACAGAGTTTTAATAGTTGAAACCCTTATATCACAATAGTTTTGAGGTGCTTTTCACCCCGTGAGCCACAACAATATTGTCACAGAAAGCTACAAAAGTTTGAGTTGAAGATGAGAGCCAGGGGGTTTTAACCCCTGGATGAAACATGAGCCACGGGATTGATCCCGTACTGTCCTACACAATTGTGTAGGGTTGTGTTATCATTAATCCTACTATGAGTAAATTAACTTTGACACTAAAACTACCTTTTGATCGC
>NZ_JAAHGM010000031.1:0-89673 GCF_010692625.1 Okeania sp. SIO2C2 | reverse complement strand
GCTGACCACTGTATTTGACTCAACTCCTCAACTAAAACAATTTCTGGTCCCTCATCTACCTCTAATTCTGACTCCATTAACAAATTCATCGCCACACTAGATAAAATTAAATCTGCATCCTCAGCAGCAATATTACTGTTATCTATTAATAGAGTCATCTTAGCTTTCTCTGGATGAGTCACCAGACTTTTGATTACCTCTTGTAATTCTAATCCCACCGTTTCTTCCGGTTGTAACCAGTCTGGGAAAATAATTAAATTAATATCTCGTAAAAACTCAAGCAAATAATCTACTCGACCCAGGGGTTTTTCAGAGTAAAAATAAATTGATTCATGTTCCCTCTCTTTCAAATCATATACGGAGTCAAAACTTCTTGTTCTTACATTCTTAAAACCTATGCTCTCCAAAATTAACTTCAAATTTTCTGTATCAAACAGAATCTTGTGATGACCGCCCATGTAAGCGATATAATTAAGATAATCAATGGGCGAGTAGTAATTGTAACCTGGTTTAAATTTACAATAGAACTCTGAATCAAATTTATCTGGTTCCAAGTACCCTCTAATATAAATTTCCGCATTTGGTACACATATCAAACAATTACCACCAGGCATTAATACTCTGTAAATTTCTTGTAGTAACCCCATCAATTCATAATAATAAAAATGCTCTAGTACATGAGATGAGTAAACATTTGGAATACTATCATCTGGAAAAGGCAAAGGATATTTTAAGTCATGGTTTAGATCGCATGGATAACCATAATAGTCAAGTGTAATCCAATTTACTGGTCTTTTTTGATTCCCAGAACCTAGTTCTAGGATATTTTTTTCTTTCCTGGATATAGCTTCTAAAATTGCTTTTACCTTTGTAGTATTTTTAGCTATAACAGGATTTCTAAACAAATGTTCAGGTAGTATTAGATTTGATGTAGGTTTGGTTAGCCACTTCTCTGAATTTAATGTTTTTAAACTGTCTAGTTCAATTAATTTTATTGTGTCTGCTTTGACTTGAGTGAGCGCCTCCTCATTCTCATGTTCCAATTTAATTCGACCTTGCAACTGAGGAATTAAAGCTGACCATTGTATTTGACTCAACTCCCCAACTAAAACAATTTCCGGTCCCTCATCTACCTCTAATTCTGACTCCATTAACAAATTCATTGCCACACTAGATAAAATTAAATCTGCATCTTCAGCAGAAATATTACTGTTATCTATTAATAAAGTCATCTTAGCTTTGTCTTTATGAGTTACCAGACTTTTAATTACTTCTTGCAATTCTAATCCCACCGTCTCTTCCGATTGCGACCAATCTGGGAAAATAATTAAATTAATCTCCCTGAGATTTAAACGTTGTAAACTTGCTTTCATTAAAGCAGCACTCATAATATCAGCCATTTTACCCCAAGAAAACTGCTTCACTTGTTCTAAACCAGCAACAATTAGAGAATTACGAACTTTTGACTTTTGTACTTCACACAGCGCATCCGTTAAACCATCAACATCATTAGCATCAATATATATAGCAGCTTCCCCTGCAACTTCAGGAATAGAAGAATTAGCACAAGTAATCACCGGACAACCACAAGCTAATGCTTCAGCAACTGGCATCCCAAAACCTTCGTATAAAGAAGGATAAACTAAAGCAACTGCACCAGAATAAGCAATTTTCAATTCCTCATCGCTGAGTATCAGTGAATGTAGGACACTACCAGCAGCATATTCCCTATATTCGTTAGCAAAGTTTAAACCACTACCCGTGCAGACTATTTCAAATCCTTGTTTACTGTAGAGTTGGGCAAAAGCTCGGAAAAATAAAATCGCATTTTTATAGTTACTACCAGCACCCACCAAAAGAAAATAGGGTTTACTAATACCGTACTTATATTTAAACCCATTTATTTCTGTTGTTGTAGCAGGAGTAAAATTGGGAGCAACACCACAATGAGCTACACTAACTTCATCTGGTGTAATATCTGGGAAAAACTTAACTAAATCCCTAGCGGTGTTTTCTGATATGGAGATGTAAGAAAAAGCGTGAGAAATAGCATAATGTTTTTCCCTCCACATCGCTTTGTTTAAGTCAGTTTCCAATGCTTCAGGAATCATATCATAAGCCATAAATACCGAAGGTGTAGATATGGGAGTCGTGTAGTAAGTTGAGATAAATAAATCTGCTCCCTCTTCGTCACAGACTTTCTGGAGCATTTGCTTGTCAGCGTCAGTATTGTTGTAGTTATAAGCTGGAATTTGACGATACCGAATGCCAGGAATTTTAGGTGAAGTGTTGACGCGATCTAGTACAATTATATGCTGAGCAAATTCTGTTTTTGCCCATTCTCCCAATACAGAGCGCCACACGCGAGCAATACCTGTACGAGAAAGTTGGAAAAATATACCGTCAATAATAATGGTAGGCGATCGCTTTTCTAACTTTACTGGTTTTTGTAAATATGCCGCTTCCAAAAATTTCCAACTGCCCGCAGTTACATTTTTTTGCACCAGTGGCACTATACCCAAGGTCTTAGGACGATCAACCATAGTGTTATCCTTCACCCAGGCAAAATAATCCCGCAGGTAAACTGGGAATTTAGTTTGTGACTGTAGACTTTGCCATTGACTTACGGCATTCTTATAACCATAGTATTGCTGTTTAAAGCTTAGTTGTTCTGGGGTAACGTAGGCAAAGTGCTGAAAAATCAAACCTTCTTTTTCGGTTTCTGCGTGCATAAAAGGATTAATAGCAGCAATATTTTTTTGTTTACCATCTGGTAAATTTTCCACTAATATTGGTGGTGAATGACTTGCCCAAACATACCCTGGTTTAAACCGCCAAGTTCGCAACCACTCTCGTTGAGGATTTTGTGCGTAGCAGTTACGAGTTCTAATTAGCAAATTTTCTCCCACAAAATACCAACACCAATAAAACGCTGCCGTTTTATCAGGATTCTTGATAAATAGTTTGCGAGTATCACAAATTTGCTCTAAAGTCCATATTTCGTCAACATCTACCTGCCACAGCAAACATTCTTCTTTAATATTTGGCAAAGGTGCGTTAACCATTTCCCGTTTGCCATCCCAAAATTCCCCTTCTGGTTTGCGGTAAATAGTGACATTCTCTGGATACTTAGCTGCGAGTTCGTCTAGGTATTCTGATGTACCGTCTTTACTGCGACCATTTTTATGAATTTCATCAGTTATTTTTCCGCCTCGTCTTAAGCACCAGCTAGTATCATGGTTTAACTCAGCCACTCCTTCAATAATATGCCAATGCCACTTAAAAGGAAGTCCCTTAAATAATATATCAATGTGGTAGCGGATAAATGGTTGGCCGTTTAGAACAATTGTAAAGAAGTGAATAGGTAAATCTAAATCTTGACTTGCTATTTTTTGCTCATTTCTCTTAAAAATAGAATATCCATGACGCAAAAATAAATTTTTAGACACTAGGTCATAATTAGGATCTGCAAGTAATCTCCGATGATTCTTATAGTTTTTAAAAGTATCAATATCATCAAGCATGATGTATTTTGCACCATAGACTTGATCGAGTTCCAAACTACCAGTAAATTGAGAACCATCTATTAATACTACGTCAAAAACATCAACATTATTTTCTTGCTTTATTTTGTCAATTCCATTATCAATTAATCCTGTCTCTCTGAGATATTTGTTTCCCTCATTAAACCACCCTAAAACAGTTTCAAGAGGGTAATTATTCAACCCAGTTTTGTAGTTTTGATAAAAATCAATTACTTCTTGTTCTTTTGGTATATCCTTAATATCAACCGAGGAGACATTATAGGGTTTCACAAAAGATTGATGTTGATAACGCTTCTCTAGTTCCTTGAACCGAGTTTGAGAAACTTCTATGCAAAATAAAGTAGGATTATTGGGATTAGCACTCATACCTTTGACTAAAGATTTAGTGCTACCTTCTCCTGATGATGAACCTATTTCTAAAACAGTTTTAATATCTCCTTCTCTAGTAATCTTTTCAATTACCATAGAAAATTCATCATTTTCTATTTCCGGAGGAATTATTCGATCTAGTACAGATTTTGATCCGCTAACCATTGTTTTTGATTCCCTAATAAAAGCAACATAATTTTCATAAAATTCTTCTGAATCAGTAACCACATCTCCAATTGAACCATCAACATTTATACCGTGACATTCATAACCATTTTCTGCTAAAATATTGAAAGTATCTTTGGCTCTACTGTTGATACCTTCTAGCATTTTTTGCGATATCTCAAACTGAATTAAATTAATAGAGCCACCTTTTAAGAGATTAGCTGCTCCCTGAAATACATAGCTTTCTGCTCCCTCAACATCCACTTTCAAATAATCTATTCTTTTAACTTTATACTCTTGACAAAAATTATCTAGTGTTATTGCTTCTACCCTTTCACTCTTAACAATTGGCACATACTGTGTCGGATTTTTTGGATCTTCCATTTTAGGTTTACCAATGCTATTCCATGATGAATATTCGTCAGGAAATTCATTAAACTCTAATAGCTTATTTTCTGAAAATATTGCTTTTTGAAATGCCAAAATATTAGTACATTGACATTCTTTTAGTCTAGCAAGTAACTTTTTAAACGTGCTAGAAGTAGGCTCAAATGAATATACTTTTCCAGTTGCACCAACAAGGTGACTAAATAAAATCGAATAGTCACCAATGTTAGCACCTATATCAAAAACCGTCATTCCTTCTTTGACAGTTTTTTGTACTAGCATTTGTTCTTTTCTTTCATAAAATGAAGCTAAAATATTTTGTAAATACTGATTCATCTTTAATAATAATATTTAATTACAAAATTCTGAAGCTTGAGAAACACTATAGTTAATTATTCTCTTTAACCTCCAACCTCACCTGCTCCAAAACCACTTTATAATCCTCTCTGTCTGGATAGAAATTCACCAATTTTTCCAGAGGAGCGATCGCCCTTTCTTTATCCCCCATCTCCAACCGCACTTTAACCAAACCCTCCAAAGCAGTAACATTTTCAGGTTCCCGCTCCAATACTTTTTCATATCCTTTTTCCAGTTTCTGCAACCTCTCCTCTACCGACACAACTTCCACCGTTTCTACTTGTTGAGACTCTTGAAAAGCAGTTTTAAACATATTCGCCATCCCAAACAAGGCCGTACCACCAAAAGATACAACCCCAACTAGGGACATTATCTTTTTCAATGTCTTACTTCGCTGCTGACGAGCTTCCATATATTCTTTCTCTGTTCCTTGCATTAGCTACTTTTATCCCAATACCTACTTTCTCCAGTCTTCCCAATTTGAGCCAAAAAGCGATCGTATAGTAATTCCCATACTGGTGAGGTACAAAATTCTGGGCAACAGGCAACAGGCAACAGGCAACAGGCAACAGGGAAGAAAGATAAAAGTACTTCGGCCTGAGAAACGCTATATAAGTGATGCAGACTATTATTGCTCTTCCCTGGATTTCCGTCCATTGTCCCACAAAAGTCCATTTGATCAAAATCACTGGGTCATATCAAATCCGTTGGCTACGGTTCCCGAGAAATCGGAGTAATATAATTCCGTCGATCATTATACAATTTGTAGGGGCGTTAGCGCAGCTTTGCGTTAGCAAATGGCCATTCGCCCCTAAAATATTTTTCCTAAACCTTCACAGCAACCTTCTCCTCCGCATCAACACTTGCTTGTGGTGTACTCGCTTCAGAAGGAGGAACAACTTGATAAAACTTCGGCAAATACTCAGACCAACTCGCCAAAATAATCTTCGCCTTCTCACTTCCAGTCCGATCAACGTGCAATGAAATCAAATCCTGCAACTGCGCCTCACCTTCTGGCGTACAAACACGCTGAATAGAAACAATTTCATTATTCACCCTAGCTGGAAAATCACCATCCTCATCCAAGAAATAAGCAATTCCCCCAGTCATACCAGCGCCGACATTCCGACCTGTCTTACCCAAACAAACAATCACACCACCAGTCATATATTCACAAGCATGGTCGCCAGCACCTTCAATAACTGCCTTACCCATAGAATTCCGCACAGCAAAACGTTCCCCTGCTTGACCATTTGCAAACAAAATTCCACCAGTAGCACCATACAAACAAGTATTGCCAATAATTACATTTGTTGCCGGGTCGTAACCAGTTTTCGCAGGTGGCTTAATAATAATCTCTCCACCGTGCATTCCCTTACCAACATAATCATTCGCTTCACCTCGTAACGTCAAAGTCATTCCTGGCAAATTAAAAGCACCAAAACTCTGACCTGCACTACCATTAAACATCAGATTAATCTGCCCTTCAAAACCAGTATTACCATAACGACCAGCGATCGCTCCCGCCAACCTTGCTCCCACAGTACGGTCAGTATTAACAATCTTTATTGTCTTAGAAACACTACCCTGGTTACGAATTGCCGTTTCAATTTCCCGATCACCCAACAGTACATCATCTAAAACAAGACCGTTGCTATGAACTGTTTCATGGTTTAACCAATCGCGGTTAGTGCGAGTATCTGGCAACTTGAGCAAACAATCTAAATTCAAACTTTCTGTTTTAGTTAACTGCACACCTTTCCCCTCCGGGGAAGTAGCTGATATCTCCCGTGCTTTCAGCAAGTCTGCACGACCTAATATTTCACGGAGGGAACGATAACCCAACCTTGCCAAAATAGTTCGTACTTCCTCAGCAATAAACCAGAAGAAATTAACCACATTTTCTGGCACCCCAGTAAATTTCTTACGCAACTTTTCCTGCTGAGTTGCCACACCAACCGGACAACTATTAGTATGACAAATCCTGGCCATAATACAACCTTCAGCAATCATCGCAATGGAACCAAAGCCAAATTCTTCAGCACCCATTAAAGCTGCCATAATTACATCCCAACCTGTTTTGAGACCACCATCTACCCGGAGAGTAACGCGACCGCGCAATTGATTTTCCATCAATACCCGATGTACTTCAGTCAAACCTAATTCCCAGGGACTACCAGCGTGTTTAATCGAACTCAGAGGAGAAGCACCAGTACCACCATCGTGACCAGATATCTGAATCACATCAGCATTTGCTTTAGCTACACCAGCAGCAATAGTACCGATACCAATTTCTGCTACCAACTTCACAGAAACACCAGCATTAGGATTAATTTGGTGGAGGTCAAAAATTAACTGTGCCAAATCCTCAATAGAATAAATGTCATGGTGAGGAGGGGGTGAAATCAATGTAACTCCTGGTTTAGAACGACGGAGTGTGGCAATGTAGTTACTTACCTTTTTACCAGGTAACTGACCGCCTTCACCTGGTTTTGCACCCTGAGCAACTTTAATTTCTATCTGTTTGGCATTCATCAGATATTCTGGAGTCACACCAAACCGACCAGAAGCAACCTGTTTAATAGCAGAGGAAGCGGTGTCACCATTTCGTAATCCCTTGAGATGGGGTAACAAAGTAGACAAACCTTGACCATTCACATCGTCTAAGATTTTAAACCTTGTCGGATCTTCGCCACCTTCACCAGAATTAGACTTGCCTCCTATCCGGTTCATAGCGATCGCCAAAGTTTCATGTGCTTCCCGTGACAACGAACCGAGAGACATTCCCCCAGTACAGAAACGTTTCATTATTTCTGCTGCGGGTTCGACTTCCTCTAGAGGTATAGAAGGGGAATAGCTATTAAAATCCAACAAATCCCGCAAAGCTGTTACTGGTCGCTCTTGCAAAGATTTCTTGTAAACTTCGTAGTGGTCATACTCTGTTGTTTCTGGGTGTTTCCCATTGCCGTTGCCATTAGCATTACTAAAAGTAGCCACCGCTTTATGGAGTGCTTTCGCCATTTCGGGACTGTTCATGTGATATTCCCCACTAGGGCGATATTGCACAAACCCGTAATTTTCTAGCTTTTTAATATTCAGTTCTGGGAATGCTCGACTGTGGAAAGAAATCACCTCTTGTGCTAACTCTGCCACCGTTAAACCACCTATTCGAGAAGTAGTTCCCCGGAAACCTAATTCTAATAAATCTCCACCAATACCAATAGCTTCAAAAATCTGCGCTCCGTGGTAAGAAGACAACAAAGAAATTCCCATTTTAGACAGAATTTTCAATAATCCTGCTTCTATTGCTTTGCAATAATGTTTCTGAGCTTCTTCGATGGTGATTTTGTTAATTTTACCTCGTTCCATTTGGTTTTGAACTGTGGAAGTTGACCACCAAGCACGGACAGACTCTAATGCTAAATAAGGATGAACTGCACTTGCTCCATAACCAATTAAACAAGCGAAATGATGGGTACTCCAACACTGAGCTGTTTTTACTACTAAAGATGTTTTCATCCGCAACTGTTCTTTGATCAAGTGATGATGAACTGCACCTACAGCTAACAGAGGCGGAATGTAAGTAAGTTCTGCATTTATACCACCATCACATTTGTCAGATAAAATAATAATTTCCTTACCATTCCGAACTGCTGTTGCTGCCCGTTGGCACAAATTATTGACTGCACTTTGCAACCCTCCTGGTCCATCAGCTACGGCAAATAGAGTAGAAAGAGTTTCTGTGGCAAATTCTGAGTTGTAACGAATTTCTTGTAGTTCTTCATCGTTTAATACGGGTGATTCTACTTTTAATAACCGTGCATTTTCGGGAGTAGTTTCTAATAAGTTGCCACGGTTGCCAAGGAGCATATTGAGTGACATTACCATTCCTTCCCGGAGCGGATCAATGGGGGGGTTTGTCACTTGAGCAAACCTTTGTTTAAAATAGTCGTATAGCAAATGAGGGCGTTGGGAAAGCACTGCTAGGGGAATGTCATCACCCATGCAAAATGTTGGTTCTTTGCCCAAATTTGCCATACTGCTAATCACCATATCTAGGTCTTCTAAACTATAGCCATAAGCTGTTTGTAGTTGCAGTAGCGTTTGTGCTTCTAGTTTGGTTTTGGTTCTAAAAGGTTGCTTTGTTATCTGCTTTCTTTGCTTTAACCATTCTCCGTAGGGGTGTTGGGAACTAATACGTTTTTTAATCTCCCAATTTTTCAGAATTTCATTAGTCGCTAAATCTACAGCAATCATTTGTCCGGGCCCGAGGCGACCTTTTTCGACTATTTCTGCCTCCGGTATTTCTACAACTCCTGCTTCAGATGCCACAATTATTAGATCGTTATTTGTAATACAATAACGTGCTGGTCGCAAACCATTCCGGTCTAGAGCTGCTCCTACCTGTTTGCCATCACTAAACACCAATAATGCCGGACCATCCCAAGCTTCCTGCAAACCACTGTAATATTCATAAAAATCAACAATTTCTGGATAATCTACTAGATCCGGCTGATTCCTGTATGCTTCCGGCACCATAATCATCAATGTTTCCATTGGGGAACGTCCGGAACGTACAATTAATTCCATGACGTTGTCTAGATTTGCCGAATCACTACTGTCAGAATTTACAAAGGGTGTTAATTCATTTAATCGCGCTCCCCAAGTCGATGAACTTAGACTAGACTCCCTAGCTCTCATCCAGTTAATATTTCCCAACAGAGTGTTAATTTCTCCATTGTGACCAAGCAAACGCATCGGTTGAGCGAGAGGCCATCGAGGCATTGTATTGGTGCTGAAGCGTCGGTGGTAAACTGCAAAGGCGCTCTCGTAGGCAGGGTTTTGTAGGTCTGTGTAAAATTCTCCCAGAACAGCAGATCGCACCATTCCTTTATATACAATAGTGCGACTGGAGAAAGAACAAATATAAGCATCTATTCCCCAAATAAAACCCTCTGCTTCTAGAGCACAACCAATATTACGACGTATTAAGTAGAGTGATCGTTCTAAATCATCTCCTTGCAATGTTTCTGAAACTACAATGAGCTGTTCAATCTGTGGTTGATTTGCCCGTGCTTGTGGTCCTAATACTTCTGGTCTGACTGGTACAACTCTCCAACCAACTACTTTTAAACCTTCTTTAGTAATTACTTTTTCAATTATTTGACGTGCCTGTGCTGCCTTCTCTTCTGTTTGGGGTAAAAATATCATTGCCACCCCACAACGTTCAGGATCTAACTCCAAATTTTCAGATAATAATTTCCACGGAATTTGACTCATTAAACCTGCTCCATCTCCTGAGTCTTGGTCAGCACTACACCCACCACGATGTTCTAAGCAAGTTAGAGCAGGTAAAGCTTTCATCATAATTTCATGACTCTTTTTTCCTGATGGATGAGCAATGAAACCTACTCCACAAGCATCTCGTTCTTCTACTAGCCATCTTTGGCCGCTATAAGTTTCTTTGTTTACTTTGAGATTTATGGGCGCAGAGATTTGTTTATGTTGGGAATCGTTACTGATTTGATTCATGTTTAACTTACTCATAATATTGTAAACTTTAAGTAAGGGTTTCACCCTTGATATAGAAGTGTTCATCTCATCCTATTGCTACTTGCTTGGGATACATACACTACAAAACAAGTCGCATAATTGAGTGAAATTTTAATATTGTTTGAAGGTTGATATAATACTTGGTATAGTATTTCGTTTTTTCCTCATTTTCTTTACAAAGATATAAGATTTTACAAAAATAGCTCGCTATATTATCAACCACGAAAACCTACAAAACCCATGTTTTTGCTATTTTATCAACTATCTTAACTATTGCTTGAAAATAATTATGATACAAAAAATACTCTAAGTTATACTCAACTTATGTATGATGAAACACGCAGCTCACGCTAATTTCTTGTTTGTCGATTAAGTTAAATTTTATAGTGCGATCTTTCCCAATTATGTTTTAACCTAATATCAATATGAGCTTGAATCTTGCTTTCATCCTGATCGCTTATAGCTCATCATTTAGTTAGAATTGTTTTAATTATTATAGTCCAGTGTTTATTAGATCGAGTAGGCTTATATATTTTTTAACTTTTTCACCCTGATAATATTTAGACTTTAGATAAAAAATATTTACTTATGGACATGCCTCTAAAATTAGGCCTTACTTTGATCATGGTGGCCTTATACATACTCACAGTATAATTTTTCAGGATCGAGTTAATTATGATACTGGAGTCAATAGTATACATAGTGTATAAAGCTCGAAAATATCTATGACTTTTAAATAGCTTAAAAAATCTGAAGCAGAATGAAGCAAAACTTAGTTATGAGGACTATAGGTACTAGACCTCTTTAAAAATTAATCTCAAACCCTTGGCATACCTGGGCAAAAACTAAGTTTTCACCAGATGTCTACTATAAATAGTTTTTGATTTTCTCTAACTCTATATATCTATCTAGATATATGAAGATTTGATAGAGATATTCAAAAAGCTTGAATATGGGGTGACAGTAATAGGGGTAATTTTGCTATGGTTGATATGGTATCCAATTTGACTCGACCCCTAAGCTATTTGTATTTAGTCTGAACCTCTAAAAATACTAGGTGAGAGAATTGTTTGTATACCAGATTTTAGAGATATAGTCTCTAATAATCTCTGAGTTCAGGAGATTACACATAACCATAAGTATTTTATTTTTTTTGGAGATCGTCAAAAAATGGTACAACAAGTTAAAGAAGTAGCCCAAACTCCTAAATTGTCTATACCTTCTTCCTTAAAAGGAATGGCTACCACCGAACGTCCTTGGGGATCGTTCACAGTTTTAGAAGATGGACTTGGATACAAAATCAAGCGAATAGAAGTCAAACCAGGGCATAGACTTAGTCTACAAATGCACCACCATCGTAGCGAGCATTGGATTGTTGTTTCAGGAACTGCTAAGGTTGTCTGTGGAGACAAAGAAGAAATTCTGCAAAACAATCAATCTACCTATGTACCTCAATGTACTTCTCATCGCTTAGAAAATCCAGGAGTTATTCCTTTAGTATTGATTGAAGTACAAAATGGAGAGTACCTTGGAGAGGATGATATTGTTCGTTTTCAAGATGATTATGCCCGAACAAAGTCCTAATTTTAACTGGTAAGCAAAAAAAAATTTGTGAATGATTAACTTGAGCGAAGCAGCAGTCCAAGAAATTATTCGTCTTAGGTCTAAACATCAAAACCAAAATTCCTTATTTCGTTTGAAGTTTAAATCTGGTGGCTGCTGTAGTTTCTATTACATAATGGAGTTTGACGAACAGTTGGCCAGTAACGACCGAGTTTATGACTGTGGGAAAGTTAAAGTCGTAGTTGACTCTCAACAACTAAACTATCTGAATGGATTAACCTTGGACTATTCTGAGGACCTTATGGGTGGAGGCTTCCGATTTAACAACCCTAATGCTAAAGCTACCTGTGGTTGTGGAAATTCCTTTTCGATTTGATGTTGACAAAAACGTATTACTAACCTATAATAAAAGATTGTTTGTAAAGTTTTTTAGAATAAGTAGGGACAAAGCAAAAAATTAATGTTTTGATAATTTCCCTAAACTTCCTGAAAAATAGGCCGTTGCACCAAAGGTTCCTATGGCGCAACGGTAATTTATTCCTAATAGTTAAAGAGGCTAATTTATAAAGTGGATATTTTTTAAAGGTCAAAGTAATTTACCAAAATATACTTCTTCTTTAACTATTTATCAGCATTTTCCGTACCGGAATGCTCTGCAAACAGCACTTAGCTTTCAGCACGCTAAAAGCTTGGGTTTAAATCTCCGACTTCTTCTGAGCTTGTCGTTTAATTTTAGGAGGGGTCGCGTATCACCTTTGCACAAAGCTGACTGCTAAACGCTGATTAGCTGTTTGCGGATAATTCCGGACTGAAACGCTTTTTACATAAATAATTATTAGGAAAAAAATTGGGAACAAATTTTCTAAGTAAGCTCGCCCAAAAGTATTATATTTTGTAGCGAGGGGATTAAGAAGAATTACAAGAAAAACTGTTACTAATAACTCATGCCAACAATCCAACAACTAATTCGTTCAGCTCGTCAAGAAACTCAGAAGAAAACTAAATCTCCGGCTCTTAAAAGTTGCCCTCAACGTCGTGGAGTATGCACAAGAGTATACACCACTACACCAAAAAAGCCTAACTCAGCTCTCCGTAAGGTGGCTAGGGTACGTCTAACTTCGGGTTTTGAAGTAACTGCCTATATCCCTGGTATTGGTCATAACTTACAAGAGCACTCTGTAGTTATGATTAGAGGTGGTAGGGTTAAAGACCTGCCTGGTGTGAGATATCACATTATTCGTGGCACATTAGATACCGCAGGAGTTAAAGATCGTAAACAAAGTCGTTCTAAGTATGGGGCGAAAAAGCCTAAAGCTTAAGTTAGTAGGTAGAATGCAAAATTCAAGAAAACATTAGGTAAAATTAGTATGTAATAGATATTGAATTTTGTATTTATTAGTCAAATATAAATTATTTAAAGTTTAGTTTATTGGTTGTGATAATATGTCTCGTCGTAGAGTTGTTCAAAGATGTCCTGTTCCTCCAGATGCACAGTACAATAGTCGATTAGTAAGTATGATGGTACGACGTATAATGCGTCACGGTAAAAAATCTTTAGCCTTTAATATCGTCTACGATGCGTTTAAAACTATTGAAGAAAGGACAGATTCAGATCCTTTAGAACTATTTGAAAAAGCAGTCCGGAATGTGACTCCTTTAGTAGAAGTTAAAGCCCGTCGTGTGGGTGGTGCAACATACCAAGTGCCAATGGAAGTCCGCTCAGATCGTGGAACTAGCCTAGCTCTGCGTTGGTTGGTGCAATATTCTAGGTCTAGAGGAGGAAAAACAATGGCCATGAAATTAGCCAATGAGTTAATGGATGCAGCTAACGAAACAGGTAGTGCAGTTCGTAAGCGAGAAGAAACTCACAGAATGGCAGAAGCAAATAAGGCTTTTGCTCACTATCGTTATTAAGAATAATATAACCACTTATGCCTAAAATATAGAATTTTAATCAAGCGTAAAAATCTGAAGCATAGATAAAGGAGGTAACTGTGGGACGTAGTATGCCACTTGAGCGCGTGCGAAATATTGGTATCGCAGCTCATATAGATGCTGGTAAGACAACAACAACAGAAAGAATCCTATTTTATTCCGGTATAGTACATAAAATGGGGGAAGTTCACGATGGGACCGCAGTTACCGACTGGATGGCTCAAGAGCGAGAACGTGGAATTACTATTACTGCGGCTGCTATTAGCACTAAGTGGTTAGACCATCAAATTAATATTATTGATACTCCAGGACACGTAGACTTCACAATAGAAGTAGAACGTTCTATGAGGGTTCTGGATGGAATAATAGCTGTATTCTGCTCAGTAGGAGGAGTACAGCCTCAATCAGAAACTGTCTGGCGTCAAGCTGACCGTTACGAAGTGCCTCGTATGGCCTTTGTCAATAAGATGGACAGGACAGGGGCTAACTTCTTCAAGGTATACGAGCAAATTCGCGGTCGCCTCCGAGCTAATGCAGTTCCAGTCCAAATTCCTATCGGTAGTGAAAATGAATTTAGGGGAATTGTAGATTTGGTGGGGATGAAAGCTTTTATCTACACCAATGACCTCGGAACAGATATTCAAAAAACGGAAATTCCAGCAGAAGTAGAAGAATTAGCACAGGAATATCGCCTGAAGCTAGTTGAGTCAGTAGCAGAAACAGATGATGCTCTGACAGAAAAGTACCTTGAAGGAGAGGAGTTTACAGAAGAAGAAATTCGTAAAGCTCTACGTCAAGCCACTATTAAAGGTACAGTCGTACCAATGTTATGTGGTTCAGCTTTCAAAAATAAAGGTGTTCAACTTCTACTCGATGCGGTAGTAGATTATTTACCCGCTCCAACAGAAGTCCCATCAATTGAAGGAACATTGCCAAATGGCGATCTAGATACAAGACCTTCAGATGATGAAACACCTCTAGCAGCTCTGGCATTCAAAATTATGTCAGACCCTTATGGTCGTCTCACCTTTTTACGGGTATATTCTGGAGTCCTTTCTAAAGGTAGTTATATCCTCAACTCTACTAAAGATAAGAAAGAAAGAATTTCTCGTCTAATTGTTCTAAAAGCTGATGAAAAAATAGATGTAGATGAACTGCGGGCAGGAGATTTGGGGGCAGTTGTAGGTATGAAACATACCTTGACAGGTGATACTGTTTGTGATAAGGATAATCCAATTATTCTAGAGTCTCTCTATGTTCCTGAGCCGGTTATATCTGTGGCCGTGGAACCCAAAACTAAACAAGATATGGAGAAACTATCTCAGGCACTTCAGGCTCTTTCAGACGAAGACCCTACATTCCGAGTGAGTATTAATCCAGAAACTAACCAAACAGTAATTGCTGGGATGGGTGAGCTTCACTTGGAAATCTTGGTAGACCGGATGCTGCGGGAATATAAGGTGGAAGCTAATGTAGGTCAACCACAGGTGGCTTACCGAGAGACTATTCGCCAACAGGTTGAGGCTGAAGGTAAATTTATCCGTCAAAGTGGTGGTAAAGGTCAGTACGGCCATGTGGTCATAGAACTGGAACCAGGAGAGCTAGGTAGTGGTTTTGAGTTTGTCTCCAAGATTGTTGGAGGGACAGTACCTAAAGAATTTATTAGTCCAGCAGAACAAGGAATGAAAGAGGCTTGTGAAGCAGGGGTTTTGGCTGGTTATCCATTAATAGATGTTAAGGCTACTCTGGTAGATGGATCTTACCATGATGTGGATTCTTCGGAAATGGCTTTTAAAATTGCTGGCTCTATGGCAATTAAGGAAGGTGTTACTAAAGCTTCACCTGTGTTATTAGAGCCAAAGATGAAGATTGAGATAGAAGTACCTGAAGAATATATTGGTAATATTATCGGAGACCTTAACTCTAGAAGAGGACAAATAGAGGGGCAAGGAGTAGAATCAAGTATGGCTAAAGTAACAGCAAAAGTTCCTTTAGCAGAAATGTTTGGTTATGCTACTGACATGAGGTCAAAAACTCAAGGTCGTGGTATCTTTTCAATGGAATTTAGTCACTATGAGGAAGTGCCTCGTAATGTGGCAGAGACTATCATTGCTAAGACCAAAGGATATGTCTAGCAATTCTGGAATTTATTTAGTTCTTAGATTAAAGTTTTAGTTTTGGATTGAATAATGTGAAAATAAAAGAACTGACTGCTAAATGAAAACTGACAATTGACTAAAAAAAATAGGCGATTGAAAGAAACGGCCAACAAAGATTAGTTAAACGGCTCGGCAGAGTTGTCAAAATTTATCTATTATGAATCAGTGCATCCGTTTCCTCATGCAAGGGAGGCGGAATTAACAACGGAAAAAAAAGGAACAAGTAATTAATGGCACGCGCAAAATTTGAAAGAAACAAACCTCACGTCAATATTGGAACTATTGGCCACGTTGACCATGGTAAGACAACCTTGACTGCGGCAATTACCATGAGTCTAGCAGCGCAAGGAAAAGCTAAGGCGAGGAATTATGCTGATATTGATGCAGCTCCAGAAGAGAAAGCACGGGGTATCACAATTAATACTGCTCATGTAGAGTACGAAACAGAAGGACGGCACTATGCTCATGTTGATTGTCCTGGACACGCTGACTATGTAAAAAATATGATTACAGGTGCAGCTCAAATGGACGGTGCAATTCTGGTAGTTTCTGCTGCTGATGGTCCAATGCCCCAGACTCGCGAGCATATTCTATTGGCGAAGCAGGTAGGGGTTCCTAATATAGTTGTTTTCCTCAACAAGCAAGATATGGTGGATGATGAGGAACTTTTGGAATTGGTGGAACTTGAAGTTCGGGAACTTTTAAGTGACTATGATTTTGATGGAGATAATATTCCGATCGCTGCTGGTTCTGCTTTACAGGCAGTAGAAGCACTAACAGCTAACCCCAGCATAGGAAAGGGTGAAAATGAGTGGGTAGATAAAATTCTCGCTCTGATGGATGAAGTTGATGGATATATTCCTACACCAGAACGCGATGTTGATAAGCCTTTCCTAATGGCGGTAGAGGACGTCTTCTCTATTACTGGTCGTGGTACTGTAGCTACAGGACGGATTGAGCGTGGTAAGGTTAAAGTCGGTGAAACTGTGGAATTGGTAGGTATCAAAGACACTCGTAATACCACAGTTACAGGTGTGGAAATGTTCCAGAAAATTCTGGACGAAGGAATGGCTGGTGATAATGTGGGATTACTACTACGTGGTATGCAGAAAGATGATATTCAACGTGGTATGGTATTGGCCCAACCAGGTTCTATCACTCCCCACAAAAAATTTGAATCTGAAGTTTATGTTCTCAAAAAGGAAGAAGGAGGTCGTCATACACCTTTCTTCCCTAACTATCGTCCTCAATTCTACATCCGGACAACAGATGTGACTGGTGCTATTGAGTCTTTTACTGCTGATGATGGTAGTGCGGCAGAAATGGTAATGCCTGGTGACCGGATTAAAATGACGGTTCAACTAATCAACCCAGTGGCAATTGAACAAGGTATGCGTTTTGCCATTCGTGAAGGTGGGAGAACTATTGGCGCTGGTGTTGTTTCTAAGATTATAGAGTAGGACAACTTCCTCAAAGATTAAGTGGCAGAAAAGTACATACATAACTTATTGATATTTGCTTTTCTGCTGCTTATTGATGAAGGTTAATTTTGATCAAAATAATAATTTTTTTGGAGGGTTACTTAAAATCTCCTTTACAAAAGCAACTTCTCACTTCAAAAAAAGGGGGTTGCTCAAAGTTCGAGTTGCAACAATAACTACTGACTACTGACTACTGACTACTGACTTCATTAAAATCTGAACCTAGAAAATTAAAGAAGATAAATGGCCACAATTCAACAGCAAAAAATTCGGATTCGCCTTAAGGCATTTGACCGTCGTTTACTTGATACATCTTGTGAAAAAATTGTAGATACAGCAAATAGAACGGGAGCTACAGCTATTGGGCCAATACCATTGCCCACAAAACGACGCATTTACTGTCTACTGCGATCGCCTCACGTTGATAAAGATTCACGAGAACACTTTGAAACTAGGACACACCGTAGAATTATTGATATTTATCAACCTTCATCAAAAACAATTGATGCGCTGATGAAACTTGATTTACCAGCAGGTGTAGATATTGAAGTGAAGTTATAGCAAAATTAGTCCATGGGTAGTTGCTAGTCTAGAATTATTGAATGTACCCATGGCCTAAAGTTATGGTTCTGACTTATATTAATGTACTTTGGTGAATAAGAATTCTGAGACACTACAATTTTTTGTGTTTGATGCTCAAAAATACAAATTTTTTACCAAAACTTCAAATTATCTTGATATTTATAGCAAGGAACGAGTTGGTGTTTGACATAGACTGCTGATGAACAGTAAGACAGAGAAATGCTTTTCCTACTGTTCCCTGTTCCCTGCTATATGTAAAAATTCCCAAAAATCAAAAATATTAAGCCTATAGATATCTAAAGAATAGAAAAATCAGCTAAAGTATAAGAAGTATTAAGAAGCAAAACTTTATTTTATTTAATGATGAAAGATGGCATCCTCTTCTGTAGCTGTTCGAGAACTTCCCCTATTTCCACTACCAGAAGTAGTATTATTTCCAGGTAGACCTCTACCACTACACATCTTTGAATTTCGCTATAGAATTATGATGAATACAGTTCTAGAAAGCGATAGTAGATTTGGTATTTTGATGTGGGATTCTACTCAAGGCCGAGTTGTGGCCACTGGATGTTGCGCTAAGATTGAGAACTACCAACGCTTACCTGACGATCGGATGAAGGTTTTGACAGTAGGTGAGCAGAGATTTAGAGTTTTAGACACAATTAGAGAGAAACCTTATCTAGTTGGTTTGGTTGAGTGGATAGAAGATGATTCTTCAGAAAATACTCTTGGAGAGTTATCAAATCAAGTTGAAGCTTTGCTAAAAGATGTAGTTCATCTTTCAGGTAAACTTATGGACCAGAGTATAGAATTACCAACTGATATTCCTAGTTTACCAAAAGAATTGTCATATTGGGTAGCTAGCAATCTTTATGGGGTAGCAACTGAACAGCAAGCTCTTTTGGAGATGCAAGATACTGCTACTAGATTGGAAAGAGAAGTAGAAATTCTCACATCTACTCGCAATCATCTTGCAGCTAGAACTGTTCTGAAAGATACTTTAAAATAAACTTTAGCAATGAATGATGTATAAATTCAAGGCTTTTGTTTAGAGAAAGTTATCTCCAGGTTGGTTGAATACCCGCGCTCTCCTTATCAGGTAGGGTCGGGATGTTTGCTTCCGCATCCCTAAGGAAAAACCAATTAATCTTGTGCTTTTAGCAATAGTGTGTTATTATAGGTAAGTATACAGGGCTAGCGGTTTCAGTATGTTGAGTAACCTTAAAACCGGAAAGAGGTAAAAGCCTTGGAAGTAGGTGTATTGTTAGTGTAGCTCCTCTGTCAAGAGGCAGCAGAAAGCCCTAATCAGCAATGGTTGAAATCTCGCGTTGTCGCAGGGGCGGAATGTCGGGATAATCTCAATAATAGAATATATAGCTCAATAATTGGTAGTGGGAATTAGGAAGCTACTTAATTGTACTTTCTGACTCACTTCCTAAATATTATTTTCCCATAAGCTTTGTCACAACCTCATCAAGTACTTTTTTAGAAAACTAAGCAGCTAGTAAACTCCTCTCTTCTGACTTTGCCCAGTTGCTATAGTCTAATAATAATTTATCCATCAATCCTTCCTTCATTTTGAGTAAGATACTACCTAATAAATTATTACCTGTAGATAGCAAAATTGATTTAGGTATTTTGTTGAAAGGAGGAGGTAAAAATATTTGTAAGGCTAACTCTACTTTTCCCTCTAGGATAGTTTTATTCTGAATTTGGGTAGGCTGCATTGTACCATTGAGATTCAATTGAAAATGTTAATTAATCATTTCAATTCCTTTAAGTTCACAACCAACAGACTTTAATTTGACTACTCCTTTAGAAGTTGTCAAAATTTTCATGTCGATAATTGGTTCAATTTTTAACATAAAGAATTTGAGAGGTTTCATTTTCAAACGATATGTATCCTTAGTTAATTTATCTATACAATTAGGGTCTGCTAGAACTTCTACAATACGTTGTGGTTGACTTAAATAAGTCTGAATACCTATAGACTGCTCTGGAACAGGTATATTGACAGATTGGGATGAAAAAAAATTATTATACATAGTAGCTAGTAGAAGTAAGTAATTTTTATTAAAACTATTAATTAGGGTTTGCTTATGGAAAGTCTTTTTGCTGGGACAGGAGACAGGAGACAGGAGACAGGAGACAGGAGGTAGGAGACAGGAGACAGGAGGTAGGAGTAAGAATTGTAAGAATGATTTTTCTGCCTAACTATTAGCCTAAAATACGCTCCTTTTTGGGGTCGAAAAGCTGAAACAGTTGCACTGCAATTCGACCCCAAAAAGGCACTTGTCTTCATAAGTAAATGCTTTTAGATTTAATCAGCAAGCCCTAATTACCTTATATTAGAGGATATTGAGTATTGTAACAATTTCCGTCTAGCTTGAGTGGAGAGAACTAAATACCGTTTCACGGAAGTCAAAAGTCAAAAGTTATTAATTAAGATTTTATAGAAGCTCAAAACTTTGATGTTACAGTAATTTATTTTTAAAGTGAATTGGTATAAATTAAACAGCCTGACTACCAGGAGATAAAACGGAACCTTGTTGACTATTTGTTAATATATTAGTCTCATCGCAAGCCCATTTTTGATAATCAGCTAATAGTTGATGGGTCAATCTTTGCTTAATTGTCATTAATACACTTTTCAGTAAACCATTACCAGTTGTTTCTAAAACTGGTAGAGGTGTTAACCATAATGGAGGGGGTAATTCTACCTTAACTTCTAAATCTGCATTGCCTTTGAGATGAGTAACTCCTTTAATTTGGTGGGTTTGGAGAATACCAACTAGATTGAGGCTAAAACGTTGATTAATATATTCTACGCCACGAATTTCACAACCTTTTGACTTTAAGTAAATTGTGCCATTAGGACTAGCCCAAATCTGTATATCTACAGTTGGTTGAATAGTTAACATCATAAAGTGTAGTGGACGCATTTTGAGGCGGAAGGTATCTTTGTCTAACTGCTCTAATCTTGTTGGATCTACTAAAGAATTGACTAGGCGCTTCGGTTGACGAAGATAGTGATTAATAGGAACTTTTTGCTCAACTACAGGAATATCTACTGATTGGGATGCGGTAAATCTAGTAATCATTAATTTGTATATTTATATTTGTATAAAAATCAATATTTTAATACCTAAATTTTATTAAATCTTCACATTTATTAATGTGACTTGGATCATACTGACGTCTTTACTCAAGTTTAGTCATTCACCAGTAGGGGATTTAGGTAAAATTGAGTAATTCTAGTAATCATAATGGTTGATGGATGAGAACTGGTTGAAGAAATATAACTTAATTTTACGAAGTGTTAATTTATTCAATTTTATAGAAATTGGGTTTAATCTAAAATCTAAAATAAAATCGAGATTCTATGACCGAAAAACTTTGGTCAATAATCTCCCCTTTTAAGGGTAGGGCTAATTTATTGTCACGCCTAGAAAAAAGGAGGAGGGGGTGGGAAGCGTGGGAAGTGTGGGAAGTGTTGAAAGCACAGGGTCTCAAAAAAATATAGGGTTGTAAATATTCTCTGACGATAAAGAATTAGCCCTGCCCTTTTATCGCAGTCGCCACTATAGTTAGGACATCGGGTAATTATGATGATTTATGACGCGAGCAAGATGCTCGCACTAATTGTCCTAACCACCTTGGCGGTTGCTATAAGGGGATAAAAAGCGGTCGAGAGATGGCGATATTCGGAGCGGCTCTGATCAGAGCAGGTTTCCTGGCCATATTAATCGACCAAGAGAAAAAAGGATATTCTATATTTCAAGCCTTCTTATTGCAAAGGCACTGAATAACTGATAACTGATAACTGAAATGACCATATCAATTGCACATCTTGGCCCTGCTGGTACTAATGCGGAGACAGCAGCAGTGGCATTTACTAATAAACTAAGTCAGTTTGGTCAAAAATCTTTTCTGTGTCCATATCCTAGTATTGCTCAAACTTTATGGGCAGTTTCTCAAGGGGAAGTGAATTTGGCAGTTGTACCTGTAGAAAATTCTATTGAAGGGAGTGTTACTGTTACTCTGGATACACTTTGGCAATTGGACTCTTTAGAGATTCAAACAGCATTAGTATTGCCTATTTCTCATGGATTAATATCATTAGCTGATAGTTTTGAGGAGATTAAAACAGTTTATTCTCATCCACAAGCTTTAGCTCAATGTCAAGGTTGGTTAGAAAAATTTTTGCCACAAATACAGCAAATTCCAGATAATTCTACTACAGAAGCATTGCGACATTTAGGTAAGGATCGGAGTGCTGCAGCGATCGCTTCTCAAAGAGCGGCTCTACTTTATAAATTACCTATATTAGCTTATCCAATTAATGATTATCCTGACAATTGTACTCGCTTTTGGGTATTGAAAGAAGGATGTACAGAAATAGAAAATTCTGACTTAAAACTAATAATTAATAGGATAAATCAACCGGAAAATTCTATCTTTATTTCTCTAGGTTTCAGTGTGCCTGCAAATGTACCAGGAGCTTTAGTGAAGCCTTTGGAAGTATTTGCTAAAAGGGGAATTAATATGAGTAGAATAGAGTCTCGTCCTACGAAGCGATCGCTAGGGGATTATTTATTTTTTATTGATATAGAAGTTAAGAATAATGATGATTTTATTGAGGTAGCAATAGAGGAATTGAAAACCTATACGGAAACCCTAAAAATATTTGGCAGTTATACGATTATGGCACTCAATTAAAAGATATCGTAATTGGCAAATTGCCGATAAAATACCAGTTTTTTTACTGAAAATATCTTGTTTTCAAAGATGGTTAATATAATAGATTATTCCAATCTGATAAATCTACATTTTGTATTCAGTCTAGATCATATTAGGTCTGTTTAATTAACAATTAAATACCATTTTTTATTTATGCTAATGGAATGACGGTTTTTAAAGAGTGCATTAGGTTTTTGAGTTTAATTTTTACTCTGGCAAGGTTTGAGCATTTTTTCCAAAGCAACATTTAAGAGTGGTCAATCCGCTAGTACAAGTATTACTACTATTCCTTTGTTTGCGATGTTATAAGTATTTAACTGAAAATTATATAATGCCAATTATCAATAATTTTGCGAGATTTATATTTGATATTTTACTATTAGTTATTTGACATGATTTTAGTATTTAACTAGCTGTCAGTTATCTGCTTTGATTGAAATTATCGGCTTGTAGAAACTGGGTAATTTAATACCAATTACCAACAGTAATGCTATATTTAGGCAAAACTTCAGTTATTAAGTAATTAACACAGGTAGAATAACCTTTTTGTTAATTAGCAGCCCAGTTAATGTGAATTATTATTATGTTTAATTCTCCCCCTATTCCCCTCCTGGGAGGCGTTAGGGGTGGGTCCCCTACTCCCCGGCTCAAGAAAATATAGAAAAGTTTTTGATCAATGGTACAAGAGGTGTTAAAATAAACTTTTAAATTGCATTTATCTTAGTTTTAGTATAAATATAAGCCGTTTACGGAGCATAATTTGAGGAAGTACTGATTGCCGAATTGCTATTTGCAGAGCATTCCGTCAGGAAAAGCTTAGGAATAATTTTTGTGATTTTGATAGTAATTTTTACTACTTGCCAAAGATAGCATTGCTTTTCATAAATCAATACCAAGCGTGAAAAAAGAATGTTTAGAATAATAAGAGAACTTAAAATATTATCCTTCAAATGTCTCTTCAATTATAGCAGTCGCCAAGTCGCTTAGGACATAAAGGAGAAACATAGCGTTGGCGAAGCAAGTGTAGCAGCTATATCGCCTCTATGAAATGGTCTAATAATTTTATATTTTTCTCTATCCTAACTGCCCTGGTAGTTCCTATAAAAAGGGATATTCACACTAATTAATGATATTTAAGTTATTGATTATGACCAAAAAAATCAGGTATTAAGCTTGCCCTTTTAAGGAGATAAAACAGAAAATCATGCATCCCAGATTTGAGGAAATATTGATTGCTGAATTGCTGTTTGCAGAGCATTCCGTCAGGAAACGCTTAGGAATAATTTTTGTAATTTTGATAGTAATTTTTACCACTTGTCAAGGTTAGCATTACTTTTGACAAATGGTCTTATATCAACCATAAAAAAAGAATGTTTAAAATAGTAACGGGACTTAAAAGATTATCCTTCAAATGTCTCTTTGATTAAACAGAGATACTTAGACTAATAAATGATATTTAAGTTATTGATTCTAACTCCTGACTACTGACTCCTGACTCCTAATAAAAGCTTAATCATTTGTCTCAAACATTTATCAAATTGGTATAACTTATTAAATGATATTTTGCAGAATAATAAGAAGACGTTGAATTTGTTTTTCCCAAGTCAAATCTTGCATAAAACTAACAGCAGTTTTACTCCGAAGTTGAGCATCTTCTCGATCAAAATAAACCTTTTCTAACATTTCTACTACTTCTTCAACATCAGATTCTCCCCAACCATCTACACCTGGAAACTGTGGGGTAGGTTTGACAGATTTTTGATTATATAAGGGATAACAATGAGAGTTATTAATAATATCTAAATGCCCAGTATTAGCAGAAATAATTGTTGGGATACCACAGGCAAGACTTTCCATCGCTACAAGATTTGTACCGCCTTCGCAGCGATTTGTAAATACAGCCACATCAGCTTCTCGTAATATTTGTCCTACCATATAGTTAGGAATCAGACCAACATCAATAACTGCATTGCTAGGAATGTCATTTTCTAATAACCATTCAGTAATTTGTAAACGTTTATTTTGACTAATTTTCGGTAATCCTACAACATTTCCAGTTTGTTCAATTCCCACCATAAATTGAGGCCAGAAATTATGCCAAGCTGTAATTAATAGTGCTTCTGGATAACGTTTTTGGAAGATTTTAAAAGCTGCTATGACAATATCTTGACCTTTGCGATATTCTAGCTTTCCACCAGAAAAAACAACAAAGCGATCGCCAAAAATATTAGATTTAGGTGCGGGATGAAAAATTGTTTGGTCAATGCCTTGTAAAACTTTTTGTATAGGTTTGATACTATTGTTTTCTAGAATTTTGGTATTCCAGGTAGAGCCGGTAATAATCAAATCATAAGCTTTGGAGCGATTAATTTGTTCAGGGGTAAATTGAGTATTTTCTGAGAAAATAATTCCAATATTTTTGGTTCCTACAATATTATTACTTACGGAAAAGTTACTACCTAAAGCTTGTAAGGTTGGTAAGTTGAGATTAATCTTTTTGCCCTGGTGATTTTTGAGTTTATTTTGCAAATTTTTCTGAGCATTAAAAGCTGGATTTAGTAAAGCTTGATGTAGGGGGTTTAACATTCCAGGTTGAATAGAAGGAGGTGTTAGTAATAGGGGTTGATATTCTGGGTTTTTAAGTAGTTGGAGAGTAAGATTAATGCCATAAATACCCCAACCAGTCATCGGATTTAAAGGCCAGCTAATAGCAATTGTTTTCATTATTTCAAGAGTAGAAGTTTTAGTTTGTAGATTTTTTTGAGAAGTTATAAAGGTAGATAAAGTTGTGTTTTTTTGATGTTTGCCAGATTTATATTGTGCTAAAGCTTTTTTAATTGATTCTTCTGACAATTTAATACCCTTTTTTTCAGAAATTTTATTGCTTGGACAATTATTATTGAGCAAATTTTCCAAGCTGTCTTTAACTTGTTTAGATACACTATGCCAATCTGCAGTTTTTGACTGTCTAAATAACCTCATTGTGGGATACCAAGGACTATCTTCCCGGTCTATTAACCAACGCCATTCAGAATCAAAATTTAACATTACCCAAACTGGTTTACCTAATGCTCCTGCTAAGTGAGCAATAACTGTATCTATTGTAATTACTAAATCTAATTGTTTTATTGCTGCTGCTGTATCAGCTAGGTTATTAAAAGATGTACCTAAATTATGAATTTTAGTTTGAGAGTTAAGCCATTCTAAATCTGTGGAAGAAACTTCTTTTTGTAAAATATAAAAGTTAGCCTTATCTATATATATATTTAAAATGTCTCTGAAATATTGAATAGAACAAGAACGTTCTTGACTCGTTCTAGTAGTACTACTCGTTTGCCAAAATATCCCAACTTTAAATTTTTTTTCTGGGATAGGTGGCATCTGAAAATGGGTAGATTTAGGAATAGATAAGTAAGGGATTTTAGCAGGTATAGTTTCTGGGGTAGTACCGAAAACTCTAGGTAAGCTAAGAAGTGGAATTTGCAGATCAAAATCTGGTAATTTTTCACCTTCAACAAATAATTCATCTATTCCTGAGACAGAAGTAAATAATAATTTCAACTCAGGTTGATTACATTGAACAATTACCCATCCTCCTAATTTTTTCACCAGAGGAATATAGCGGATAAATTGAATAGAGTCTCCTAAACCCTGCTCGGTATAAACTAACAAAGTTTTACCCTGAAAATTTGAACCACCCCACAAAGGTTGAGAAAAACTACGAGTATTAGTATTCTTTTCTAAACAGCGCCATTCATATTCAGAAAAACCTTGAATAAAATTTCCCTGTTTGAGCAAAACAACAGCTAAACCAAAGTGAGCATTTACATAATTTTTGTCTAATTTCAGAGCTTGTTCATAATATTTTTGAGATTTTGCAATTTTTCCCAGTCTTAAAAAGATAAAGCCTAAAGCATTATATGCTTCAGTATAATCTGGATTGAGTTCAAGAGATTTTTGATAATGTTCAATAGCTGTTTCAAGTTGACCTTGTTTTCGTAAAATATGCCCTAAGTTGTACCATGCTTTAGCATAATTAGGATTAATTTTAATTGCCTGTTGATAATAGGTACTCGCCTTTGATAAGTCTCCCTTTTTTTCCCAAGCAAAGCCTAAATTTAGATTTGTGCATGAGTTGTCAGGATTAATTTTTCTAGATTTTTCATAGTTAATAATTGCTGACTCAACTTGACCTTTTTGTAAGAAAATAAGTCCTAAATTTGAATAGTTACTACTATCACTAGGTTCCAGAGAAATAGCTGTTTGATAATGAGCGATCGCCTCTTCTAAACGTCCTTCTTTTTTCATAACCTTGGCTAAGTTTGAATAAGCTTGACTATAGTTAGGATGCAAAGTAATAACTTGATTCAAAAGCTGAATTGCTATTTCATTTCGACCTGCCAAATGTTCTAGTACAGCTAATAAATGGAGAACTTCAAAATCTTCTGGTTTTTCTGCAAGTATTCGACGACATATTCTTTCTGATTCTCCTAAATTATTTTGTTGATAATATTGATATGCCAGATTAATTTTTTCTCTTGAATTTTTCTGAGATTCTACAAATTCAATTAATGCTTGTTTTACTTCAACAAATACACTATGCCAATCTGTAGTTTTTGACTGTCTAAATAATCTCATTGTTGGATACCAAGGGCTATCTTCCCGGTCTATTAACCAACGCCAGTCAGAATCAAAATTTAATACTACCCAAACTGGTTTTCCTAATGCTCCTGCTAAGTGAGCAATAACTGTATCTATTGTAATTATTAAATCTAATTGTTTTATCGCTGCTGCTGTATCAGCTAAATCCTGAAAATATGAACTTAAATTATGGATTTTAGTCTGAGAGTTCAGCCATTTCAAATCTTGGGGAGAGACTTCTTTTTGTAAAATATAAAAGCTAGCATTATCTACATTCAAAATAGATTGAAAATTTGCTACAGAGCAAGAACGTTTTTTGCTAGTCTTCCTTTGGCTATTTGTTTCCCAGGTTATGCCTATTTTGAAACTATTTGCAGTTCCTGGCAGTTTAATTTTTTTTGATTCTGGTACAAATAAGTAAGGAATTTCATCAGGTATAGTTTCTAGGGTAGTACCTAAAATTTTAGGTAGACTCATCAACGGAATTTGCAGGTCAAAATCTGGTAATTCTTCACCACTAACAAATAATTCATCTATTTCTGGAACAGTCGTAAATAATAATTCCAACTCAGGTTTATTACATCTAACAATTACACGTCCTCCTAATTTTTTCACCAAAGGAATATAGCGGATAAATTAAATAGAATCTCCTAAACCTTGTTCAGTATAAACCAATAAAGTTTTTCCTGAAAAATCTGAACCATCCCACACAGGTTGAGCAAAATTACCAGTTACATAATCTCTACGTTGACAACGCCATTCATACTCAGAAAAACCTTGAATAAAATTTCCCTGTTTCAGCAAAACAACAGCTAAACCAAAGCGAGCATTTACATAATTTTTGTCGAATTTAATAGCCTCTTGATAATACTTTTGAGATTCCGCAAGTTTTCCTATATCTAAAAATATACTGCCTAAACTGTTATATGCTTCAACATAATTTGGCTTAAGTTCAAGGGATTTTTGATAATGCTTAATAGCTGCCTCAAATTGACCTTTATCTCGCAAAATACGTCCTAAGTTATGCCATGCCTCAGCATAATTAGGATAAAGTTTAATAGCAGTTTGACAGTGACTAAGTGCAGCATCAATTTGCTGATTGTCTTGAAGTGCAACAGCCAAATTATTATGAGTTTCTGCATCATTAGGATTAATTTTTAAAGATTTTTGATAATAAGCGATCGCCTGTTCTATTTGATTTTTTTTATAAGCACATACACCCAAAAGTTTTAAAGCTAAAAAATTATTAGGCTGTCTTTTTATAATCTGATGACAAATATTTGTTGATTCTTCCCAGTTTCCAGATTGATATTTTTTTATTGCTTGCTTTATTTGAGCATCATCAAATTTTATATCCATATTTTTTTACATTTCCTTTTGAGGATAAATATTCTCCAGCACATTTTTTAAATTATCTTTCAGTTATTCAAATATATTATCCCAATCTCCAATTTTCAACAAAAAAGTAAGGTCTTAAGCCTCCCCTTTTAAGGGTAAGCATTTCCTGTGGAATGCTGCGCAAACAGCAGTCAGCTATCAGTTATCAGCTTCTGAGACATATCTATGTTTCTTGCCACAGAATTGTATAGGTTTGTAACTAAAGTTTGCTGTTCTTGCATTTCAATTATCTAATAGTATAAGTTAAAAAAATGCTGACTTCATTTATTAAAAAGTACAGACTCGTTGAATGCTTACTTTTAAGGTAATTAAAAAAATCAACTTCTGTATTTCAAGCCTGATGCTTCAATAGCAGGTACTGATAACTGAAATTACTGTCTCAAGTTAGGAACAAAAGTAATAACCTAATGCAATATATGAATTACTACTTCATTTCGACCTACTAAATTTTCTAGTACAGCTAATACAATAAATGCAGTACCTGAAAATCTTGAGATTTTTCTGCAAGTATTAGACTGCATATTTTTTCTGCTTTTCCTAAATTATTTTGTTGATAATATTGATATACAAAGTCATTTCAGTTATCAGTTATCAGTTATCAGTACCTCTGCCTGAAGTTAAAGGCTTGAAATATTGAACTTTATTTTTTTCATCGGAGGCTTGAAACCTTATTTTTTGGTCAAAATTTGCTGGTAAATATGGTGTAAGCATTTCCTGCGGAATGCTTCCCTAGCTGAAAGCTAATAGCTGTAAGAGCTTGTTGATAATATTTTTGAGATTCTATAAGCTTTCCTAGCTCTAAAAATATGTTCCCTAAACCGTTATATGGTTCAGCATAATTTGGCTTAAGTTCAAGGGCTTTTTGATAATATTCAATGGCAGCTTCAAGTTGAGATTCTGTAAGTTTTCCTAGCTCTAAAAATATGTTCCCTAAACCGTTATACGGTTCAGCATAATTTGGTTTAAGTTCAATAGCTTTTTGATAATGTTTAATGGCTGTTTCAAGTTGCTGGTTCTCCTTCAGTGCCAGACCCAAATTACTATGGATTTCGGCATTATTTTGATTCAGTTTCACTGCTTGATCAAAGTAGGCAAATGCTGCTTTTGCTTGCCCCTCTAAACCAGCAATAACCCCTAATAAATTCAGCAACTGCCAATTTTCTGTATCTCTTTCTAAGATTTGATGGCAGAATTTTTTCGCTAATTTTAAATTTCCTTTTTGATAATTCTTTACTGCGGAGTTAAAAAGATTTTCTAATGTCTGATTTTCCATAAATTTAGCCTACTTACAAAATTGTTGATTCAAATTAGTTAGAGTAGCGGAATTAAATTTTTAAATTTGTAGCTATTATTATAGTAGTCCTATTTTGGTTATGTAAAAAATAACGTTGAAAAACGCAACAGCTCTGAAAAACAATATACAAACGGAGTAACAGCTTCAGAGTTTTTATCTATTTTTTGAGTTTTTACAGCCTATTTAGAATTGCTATAGAGTCTTTCCAGACGGACAATTAATAATGTTGATTTAATCAACTATCTCCTGTCGTTAAGTTTTGCAGAATTACCCCATACCTAA
The DNA here is from genome assembly GCF_010692625.1 of Okeania sp. SIO2C2. Classification (NCBI taxonomy): domain Bacteria; kingdom Bacillati; phylum Cyanobacteriota; class Cyanophyceae; order Oscillatoriales; family Microcoleaceae; genus Okeania; species Okeania sp. SIO2C2. The sequence goes on along the minus strand of NZ_JAAHGM010000031.1, from coordinate 59,222 downwards.
GAACTATAATTTAAGACTTAAAACCTACTATACTTTTAAAATATGTGGCAATCTACTCAAGGCATTCCCAATATTCCCGATCTTACTCATCCCCAAGAATTAATTGAATTTGGCAATCACATTCTGAAACTATCTCTGATATTAATTATTTTCATTGGTTTCTTTGGTTTAAGTATAGCTATTATCAGTTTTACTATCCGTAATCAAAAATCAGAACCAAATATTTTGATTAATGAATTAGTGTCTCAATATTCAAGTTTACTGAAAAAGTTGCCACATCTAATTCTAGTTTCAATTTTGTTAGTGGGAGGATTTTTTCTTTGTTCAACTATCAGTAATCGTTATCATCATTGGGAACAAGCAAAAATTGCTAAAATTGCTGCGGGTGTGGCAGGAGAACGCCTCGAACAAATGGCTCCAAAAGTTCGTTATATAGCAGAAGAACCATATACATATTATCAGTGGATTGATAATAAACAAGTTGAAGTTAAAAGCACGAGAAATGTCGATAAATATTTAAGAATAAATGCCTCAAACATTCAGGTAAATATTAACCAAGCTAAAGATGTTCAAAATCTTAAAGCTATTTATGTTGCAGATTTTTCCGCAGAATATCAAGTTACTAACAAACTTCAAGATATCCAGAATTTTTTATTTGAAATTCTTCCTCCTTATGGCTATTCTTTACTTCAAAACTTTCGCGTCGAACAAAATAATCAAAGATTAATTACTACTAACCCTGGAAATTATAGTTTTCCCTTTAATTTATCACCTGGAGAAACTGTCAATTTCAAAGTAAATTATCAGGCTCAAGGAGGACCTCGTTGGATTTATAATGCGGATCATCAACTATTATCAAACTTCCAATTAACAGCATTAGCAAATTTTCCCAAAGCAGACTTTGCCAGTGGTATTGTTCCTACCGAAACTATCGAATCAAATGAGGGTCGTAAATTTACTTGGATATTTGATGATAATGTTTCTGTCAAAAATCCTTTTGGAGTTTTTACTGCCACAGACCCAGTTAAAAATACTGGCATTTTACCCCGTCTATTAATATTAGCTCCCCTATTATTTTTATGGTGGTTAATTCTGTTATATTTTTCCCTATCTTTAAGTTTACGAGATGTGGCAATATTAGGCGGAATTTTCTTTGCTTGTTTATTAACTTTGACTTACTGTAGTCGCTTAATAGATGCTAAATTTGTCTGGAGTTTAATTTCTCCTATTTTGCTATTTTTAGTTTGGGGTTTAGGCTCAACTCGTCAAACTTCTTTAGCCGTAATTATTTGTACTATTGCTGGGGGAATTTTACCTGTTTTTGCATTATTAGTTCCCTATAGTGGATTAACTTTAAGTATTGCCGGATTACTTTCTGTTATTTGGTTAGTAACTCGCCATTGGTATGGGTGGAATATTATTAATAATTAGCCTGTAGCATTTTTATCTAGTTATAAGAGTCAGTCCTCAGTCCTCAGGAGTTAGAATAAATAACTTAAATATTATTTATTAGTGTAAGTATCTCTTTTGAATCAAAGAGACATCCAAATAATAATCTTTTAAGTCCCATTATTATTCTAAACATTCTTTTTTTGCCCTTGGTATTACGCATAATTTGAGTAATTTCTAGACTTTACCCATAATCTCTCTTTGACTAAAAATAAAACTTCAGACCAATAAATAAATGGTGAAAAAATATTCCTGGTGTTTCTCAGTCTTAATATGAAATCCGGTTATACAGTTTTCGCACTCTATATTTCCATTCAATGCAGATATAAAATGCCCAGATATCCCAAGATTTTTCCCGCTCTTATCCTTACTTTCTCCTGTCACCTTTCTCCCGATACCTACTGACTAATGACTACTGAACTACTATTAATAACTTCACTATTTGTATCCAAAATTAATCGATATTTATAATTTTGAAAAATGTTAGGAAAATATTTTTTGTCTAAACACAATAATTAGTTAAAAATCCTAAGCTTTTTTACACTGAAATCTATGTTTACCAAATTGATAAATGTTTGCTACAAATAGCTAGAGTATTTCTTAGAAGTCAGGTTGGGGAGCCGTTGGTAGGGCGACCAACAGGAGTCAGAATGAATAGCTTCGGTGCCATTTCTTAGTTCATAACTTATCTTATTAATCAAAAAGACATCTTATGTAAAGTCTTTTTATCGCCCTTATTATTCGTAACATTCTTTTTTCACGCTTGGTATAACTTGAAACCAGACATAATTATGTTGATTAACAGAGAAATCAACAATAAAATTACAAGAGTGGATGGAAAAATACTTTTAATTATTTTCGTTTAGTTATCCAATTTATTGTTCCATTATAGTTTATTTATCTCTGTTGATAATTCTGCTTCAATTAGGATTTATTGCTTTAATTATACCAATTTCATAAAATATTGCAAAGCGTGAGGACACAGGGAATAGGGAACACCGGAGCTGGGAACAGAGAAAGAAAAACATAAATATTAAAGAGGAAAAAAGGTGGAAATTTTAGAATTTATGGAATTTATAATTTTTTCTTTTAAGAAGAAATCACAAATTAAGATGTAACTGCCTTTGCGTGAATTTGGCATTAAACTATTTAATACCAATTTCATAAAATATTGCTACAGTGGTTTTATCTGCTGGTGGGAATTTAGAGATTAATACTGTAAGGACTTTTTTTGAATTTGGTATAATTATCACCTTTCTCTTACTCTGGTGAATTTGCCTGATTACTTATACCAAATTCATAAGCAGTTGCAGAGAATAATATATTAATCAGAATTAAGCGTAGATTGAGATAGACAAGTTAATAAATTTCATAATTATGTGTCACTTCACATAAAATTTGTATAACACCCAACACCTACCACCTACCGCCTAACACCTAATTTTATGCAGCCTCAAATAAAATTGGTATTACTTCTTTAATCCCTGAATATTTGCATAATATTGATAGCTAATGCCTGCATCTTTCATTCTTTTTAATGCTGCATAAATCCGCTCTTCTTCCACTGTTAACGCAATACGAAAAAACCCTTCTCCAGAAGCACCATATCCATTTCCAGGAGGCACGATAATGCCACATTTGTCTAACAATAAGTTAACAAATTCTTGAGACGTATAATTTTTGGGAACCGGAACCCATACATATAAACTTGCTAAATTAGGTTTAATCGGCCACCCTAAAGATTGTAAACCTTCTATTAGAATATCTCTTCGCTGTTGGTAAACAGCTACTAAACTTTGCAACTCTTCTTCAGTAGTAGAAAAAGCAGCGATCGCCGCTTTTTGAATTGCTTTAAATACTCCAGAATCTACATTAGATTTAACTTGACTTAATCCCTTAATTCCTAAACTATTTCCTACTACAAAACCAATTCGCCATCCTGTCATATTGTAAGACTTAGATAAACTATGAAATTCAATTGCTACATCTTTTGCACCAGGAATTTGTAATACACTAGGTGGTTTATAACCGTCATAAGCCATTTCAGAATAAGCATGGTCGTGACATAGTAATATGTCATAATGGCGACAAAAGTTTACTAATTCCTGAAAAAAATCTAAAGTAGCTGTCGCACCAGTAGGATTATTAGGATAGTTCACCCACAACAATTTTGCTTTTTGAGCGACTTCTTGAGGAATAGTCTTTAAATTTGGTAACCAATTTTCAGTCTGGAGGTGCATTGGATAGGGTTGACCCTCCGCAAAAATTGTTGAGGTGCGATAAACTGGATAACCAGGGTCAGGAATTATGGTATAATCACCTGGGTTGACAAAAGCTAGGAAAGTATTGTGAATTGACTCTTTAGAACCTATTGAAGAAATTACTTCTGTTTCTGGGTTTAAATCTTCAATGGCAAACCGACGTTTCATCCAATCTGCTGCTGCTTGTCTATATTCCTTTATACCTTTGTAGGGTGGATAATGATGATTGGTAGAGTCTTGAATTGCCTCATGCATTGCCTGAATAATATGTTTTGGTGTGGGTCGATCTGGATCTCCTGCACCCAAATTAATGATGTCAACTCCTCTTTCAACTAATTCATTCCGTTTACGGTCAATTTCAGCAAACAGATAAGGTGGTATTCGTTCTAACCTTTTGGCAAGCTGCATGGTAATTTCTATAGACTCCTGAACTAAGTTAATCTACAATAGCAAAGTGTATCTTATCAAATTAAACAGGAGTCAGGAGTTTTTCCAAGTCAAAAGTAAAAATTTAAAAATGTTCAGATTTTTTTTATTCTTGTAGATTTAATTAAAATTATTATCTAACAAATTAGAATTTACTGAATAGACTATTCTTTACAACCAAATTTTTATTCTTTTAGATTAAAAAGCTTTTGTTGACGGAATGCTCCGCAAACTGTTTAGATTTCTACTGAAACCAAGAGAAAGATAATTTATAGCATAAGCAAGAAGGAATCAGGAAAAATCTTACGTTGTCTGAGTTTTAAGTTTTCGATTTTTCCCTCTCCTTTCCTTAGGACTGCTATAAAATATATTTCAACCCAAACTATTAGTTGAAAACTATTTACAAAATCCTCAAACAATTACAAATCAAAAATGATTGACTCTCAGATGTGCGTCTTACATTCTGAGGAAACCTCACCAATTAGCACTCGCTTTTATAGCGGTTTTCACAAAGGTAGACTACAGAAAAATATAAGTATGTTTGAAGTTTGATAAGTTACAAACTTGATAGCTGTATTCTATGTTAATGAAAACCGCTATAAATGCATGACTTTTAACTTCCGGGTAGCGACACTAGGATGTGGAGAGCAAGTGCTATGAAAAAGGTATGGAGGGAATAGTAAAGGAGGGAAAGCAGTATTAAATAGTAGCAAACACAAGGATATAAGTACTCAATCTGCCCGCTTTTTTTAATAAGAAAAAACCTCAATCTATAATTTACATCTCAAATATAGCGTTTCTCAAGTTACTGAGGTACAGTTGTTTTTCTTCTTTTCTACTCCCTACTCCCTACTCCCTACTCCCTACTCCCTAAAAAAAATAAATTTTGTACCTTATGCTTCTTGGGAATTGCTATAAAAATACTATAGTTATTAGATATATTGATAATTTTACCAAAAATTTAACTGTGAGTTATATTAAATCTCATTAATTAGCCATAATAAAAATTTTCTTCTCTATGTCTATGAGAGATAATATTCTTCAAACTTCCCCTTGTTCTCTACTCCCTACTTCCTACTCTCTAAATTTTTTATTGTGGTTATTTAAAGAGACATAATATTAGAGGTTATTGAATTTGACTAAAGTTATACCAAATATGATTACTATAGACCAAGTATATTATGGAAAAAAGCTTGATAGAGATGGATTATAGTAGACTTTTGTCTGGTCTATCTCAACTGGATTTAGTGATGAAAAATTTTTATGAAAACTTATTAAGCTTAGAACTTGTGTTAATGATGTAGAGAAGATAGCATGAAAATAACAAATAAAGAATTAATCAACACTCAAAATCTCAACCTAATACACCTAACTTATGCTTCTTAAATTTATCTCCAACTACATAAAATAAATCTACTTCACAAAATCTAGATAAAATATCAAAATTATATATAAAATTCAGATTTATGCACCCTAACAAAAAATATAATCATAATTCAACTAACTCACTAGACTCAGATACAATCAACTAAATAATTATACCCATTAAAGCATTTATTTTTCAAAGACCAAGGCTATCTATCAAAGACTTACATAATATACCAAATACCAACAATTGATAGATGTTAGATATCAGTTAAACATCTGAAATTTTCAACCATAATAAAATTCAAATGATTTGCAGTTTATATACTGGGAACAAGCTGGACTCTGCCTGCATCCATCTCCTCCATTAATAATTCTAATGCTTCATAATCTACATCAGAAATATAGCCAAGTCGTGTCAACTCTAAGTTGATTTGATTTTCGATTTCAGGAGTCAGTCTGCGAAAATAAAGAGCTTTAGATACAAGTTTCTGAATCATACATTTTGGTTCCATTGCTAATAGAAAAACCCTACATAATTAAATTCTCTGCTAAATGCTTACTCTTGTAGGTGATCTAATCCTAGACAAGAGAGTGATATGAATCATTTGAACTTGAAATTACCAGTAACTTGTCATCTGTAAATCAGAATTTCACAGTAGTGGCCTGACACAGCTAAAATGGTGGATTAGATGGGGAGATGGGGAGATGGGGAGATGGTAGATAAAGACACTAGAAACAAAAATCTATTACACAGTTTTAGGCATGTCACGCCAGTAGTAAGTTTTTGGTGTTATCTTGAAATATGGGCATTGCTGATTTGAGGTACGATATCATGTCAGGATAAGAGCGCGAGTAAAAAACTTTCTCCTTCTACTACTGTTTCTTCTTCTTTCTTCTCTCCTGACTCGGTCCTTCCCTTCCTGGGAGAGGTTAGGGGTGGGTTGACTCCTAAGTAATTAAGATTAATATCATACACATATTTCAGCAACGCCGAAATATGTGTGTCCAAAAAATACAAGTTAGGTACGAATAGTGGCAGTAGCAGTAGAGAATTTACTAACATCCGAAATATTAAAACCTGCTCGTTACCTTGGTAATGAGTTGGGAACCTTCCATAAACCTTGGGACAATGCTCAAGTCCACTGGGTACTAACCTATCCAGAAGTTTATGAAGTAGGAGCTTCTAATTTAGGACATATAATTCTTTATAACATCTTAAACTCTCAACCAAGACAACTATGCGACCGCGCATATTTACCAGCTCCAGACTTAGCACAGAAATTACGAGCTACAGATACCCCACTATTTGCTGTAGAATCAAGGCGATCGCTCACTGACTTTGATATTCTAGGATTTAGCCTCAGTTATGAACTAGGAGCTACAAATATTTTAGAGATGCTAAGTTTGGCAGGTATTCCCCTAACTTGGCAAGAACGAAAATTAACGTCCCAGTCTCCTCAAGCACAACAAACCTATCCCTTAATTTTTGCAGGTGGTCAAACAGCAACTTCAAACCCAGAACCTTATGCAGACTTTTTTGACTTTATTGCTTTAGGAGATGGAGAAGAGTTACTGCCAGAAATTGGACTAATAGTTGAGCAAGGAAAAACTAATGGATTAACTAGAGAAGAATTACTGTTAGATTTAGCCCAAATTCCTGGGGTGTATGTGCCACAATTTTATGAAATGGCTAAAGATGGTTCTGTGTTCCCCATTCGTAAGGATGTGCCAGAAAAAATCTTGCGCCGAGTGGCCACTCCCATGCCAGCTTATTCTATAGGTTTAGTTCCTTATGTAGAAACAGTCCATGACCGACTGGTAATAGAAGTACGACGTGGATGTACCAGAGGATGTCGCTTTTGTCAACCAGGTATGTTGACTCGACCAGCAAGAGATGTAGACCCAGAAGAAATAATAGATACTATCGAAAAAGGTTTGAGAGTTACTGGACATAATGAGTTTTCTTTACTTTCCCTAAGTTGTTCTGATTATCTAGCATTGCCAGCAGTAGGCACTGAAATTAGAAACCGCCTCAAAGATGAAAATATTTCCCTATCTCTACCAAGTCAAAGAGTTGATAGATTCGATGAAAATATTGCCAATATTATTGGTGGTACGAGGCAAAGTAGTCTGACTTTTGCACCAGAAGCAGGCACGCAAAGAATGCGGGACATTATTAATAAGGGATTGACAAATGAAGAACTTTTGCGAGGAGTCAAAACCGCTTATGAACAAGGTTGGGATAAGGTTAAACTCTATTTTATGATTGGTTTACCTGGTGAAACTGATGCGGATGTGTTGGGTATTGCAGAAACAGTTCATTGGTTACAACAAGAGTGCAGAACTAAAGGTCGCAAGAAACTACAGGTGACTCTGACAATTTCCAACTTTACTCCAAAACCTCATACACCTTTTCAGTGGCATTCTGTCTCAGTAGCTGAATTTGAACGTAAGCAAGAATTACTGAAGGCAGAATTTAGAAGAATGAAAGGTGTAAAGGTAAATTATACCGATGTTCGTATCTCAGCAATGGAAGACTTTCTGGGTAGGGGCGATCGCCGTCTAGCATCTGTAATTCGCCGTGCTTGGGAACGAGGAGCAGGAATGGACTCTTGGTGGGAAAGTTTGGACAGAGCTTTTGCTGCATGGAGTGAAGCTATTGCAGAATCAGACTTGAGTTGGAAATATCGCCAAGTAGAAAATGGTGAGTGGAATGTATTTAAAAATACAGAAAATTCTACTGAAATTACTTCTGTTCAAAACTTATCATCTCTACTTGACCAACCTCTACCTTGGGACCATATAGAGACTGGAATTGATAAAAATTGGCTAAAAGAAGATTTGCACAGAGCTTTAGCAGCAATAACTGTTCCGGACTGCTTTTTCGCAACTTGTTCTCATTGTGGTGTATGTGGTCCCGATTTAGGTCATAATATTGTAGTTCCACCTTTGTCTATTCCAGAGTTTGATGGTCAGTTTGTACCAAACCAGAATAAGGTACAACGTCTAAGAGTTTGGCTAGGGAAGTTGGGAGAAATGGCTTTAGTTAGTCATTTAGATTTAGCTCGACTATTTGCTAGGGCAGTTCGTCGCAGCTCTATACCTATTGCTTTTACAGGAGGATATCATCCAAGTCCACGAATTATTCCGGCTAGTGCTTTATCTCTTGGAACAACTAGCACAGGGGAAATTGTGGATTTTGAGTTGACAGAACGAATGGATGTGGTAGCATTTCAAAATAAACTGGGAGCTGCTTTACCAACGGATATACCTATATATAAGGTTGAAGAAGTAGAGGTAAAGAGTCCTTCTGTATCTCAGATATTGGAGAAAGCAGAATATATTTTGAAAGTCCGAAAAATAGCTGAATCTTCAGAAAATTTAACAAAAGATTTCCACAATCAAACAACAGAAGAAAAGCTAAATTGGCAAGGGTGGGTAGAGGCAATAAATAATAGTGAGTCAATTCTGTGGGAACAAACAACTAAGTCGGGTAAAGTAAAAGTTATTAACTTACGCGATCGCTTATTTGAGTTGGAGTATATAGAGTATCCAACCACTGATATTTTTTCTTTAGAAACGAAATGGGACGCTAAAATAGATGGCATTCTTCGTTATGTAGGAAGTTATCAGAATGATGGAACTTTACTAAGACCACAACATATAATTTATATGCTGGAACAAGTAAGCAAACAGGAGTTTGAATTATTGCATTCTCACCGGAAAAAGTTGTTTTTGAGGTGATATAAATTAAATAAGAATCTATAGTTAGGTTTTTGTTTTTTTTAGTGTCAGAATTGATAAAATTACTTTACAAAGGAGGAAAAAGGTAAGAAGGTATAAGTTGGAATAGAAATCCTACAAATAAATGATCGGGATTTGAATCAGGAAACCTTTACTCTCTTATCTTTCCTAAGCATTCAGCCGTCAGCTATTAATTTTGGGAAAGGTAAAAGCAACCTTTGAAATTGAGTTTGAATAAAAGTTGCTGCCAAAGTCCCTTTCCTGAACCTTAGAAGTAATTATTCATTACTAACTGCTGTTTGCGTAGCATTCGGAAGGAAGTGCTGACTTACTAATAGCTGAATGCTTACTGTCTTTCTAAACCTAAAAAACATTTTTTACCTTGATTCACTAATAAATTTAGTTCCGCTCTAATATAGAGTTTACAGCAAAAATATACCTGATTATTTATGCCTCTAGCAAAGCTGACTTAACGTATTTCTTTAGGTCATAAAAAACGCTGTAATTTCATTCAAATTACAAAAATGTGAATCATAAGCAATACAATTTAGGTTGATATAGAACCGGTCAAAAAATGAAGATTTGTAAAAAAATTGGATTATTTTGAGTGTGAATAATTGAAAATACAATAAGATATAAGTTGGTAGAAGTATTCAACTGGGTAAGGGTAAACTGAAGCTTAAACTACTCAACACCAGACCAAGCATTATCAAAAAAAAAGAGGCGTTAGTGAATTAGTGTATGATATTCATTTTAATTACTTAGGAGTCAGGAGTCAGGAGTCAGGATTCAGGAGAAAGACAGGATTCAGGAGAAAGAAAAGTGCTTTTCGGTCAATCTAAGTAAAGACAATATCTAATCTTGCCATTCAAAGAATTACTCTTAATTTACCTAAATTACTGATTTCATACCTCAAATCACAAACGCCAAAAAAGAAGTAAAATTCACCGAAAAAAACAAGCATTGTAGTGAATATCCAAGATTACAAATAACCTAAATAACACCAAAGGTGACTTAATTTATAGCGCCACATTTTTATTAAGCAATTGAGGGAATTGAATGCCAAAGCAAATAATTATTGCCGAGCAACATAGAATTGCTGCGGTATTTTCTGAAGACCAAATACAAGAACTTGTCGTTGCTACAGGTAGCCATCAAGTTAGTGATATATATCTAGGAGTAGTAGAAAATGTACTACCTGGGATAGATGCAGCATTTGTAAACATTGGAGATCCAGAACGCAACGGATTTATTCATGTTAGCGACTTAGGGCCATTAAGATTAAAACGGTCTTCCGGTGCAATAACAGAACTACTTACACCCCAACAAAAAGTCCTGGTGCAAGTGATGAAAGAACCCACTGGGACAAAAGGACCACGCTTAACAGGCAACATAACTCTACCAGGTCGCTATTTAGTCCTAATGCCTTATGGACGGGGTGTCAACCTATCCCGACGTATTCGTTCTGAAAACGAAAGAAATCGCCTCAGAGCATTAGCGATTTTAATCAAACCAGCAGGCATGGGACTATTAGTCCGTACTGAAGCAGAGGGAATGGAAGAAGAAGCAATTCTAGAAGATTTAGAACTCTTGCAGAAACAGTGGGAAACAATTCAAATGGAGGGCAACTCCAATAGAGCACCTGCACTACTAAATCGTGATAGTGACTTTATTCAACGAGTACTGCGAGATATGTATAGCACAGATGTAAATCGGATTGTAGTGGACTCCAATGAGGCAGTGAAGCGAGTCAAAAAACACCTGCTTAACTGGAGCGGGGGCAAACCACTACAAGTTTTAATTGACTATCATAGCGATCGTATCCCGATTCTAGAATATTTCCGGGTTAATGCAGCCATTCGAGAAGCTCTTAGACCTAGAGTAGACTTACCCTCTGGTGGTTACATTATTATCCAACCTACTGAAGCACTAACTGTGATAGATGTCAACTCCGGTTCCTTCACACGCTCCGCTACAGCTCGCGAAACAGTACTTTGGACAAATTGTGAAGCAGCTACAGAAATAGCTCGTCAACTACGCCTGCGTAATATTGCTGGAGTCATTATTGTGGACTTTATTGATATGGACTCACGGCGAGACCAACTCCAAGTTCTTGAACACTTTAATCAAGTTCTCAAAGCTGATAAAGCGAGACCTCAAATAGCTCAGTTATCAGAATTGGGGTTAGTTGAGTTGACTCGTAAACGCCAAGGTCAAAATGTATATGAACTTTTTGGTCACACTTGTCCTAGCTGTAATGGATTAGGACATTTAGTTCGTTTACCAGGGGAATCAGAAATTCCGATGGAGGAAGTTAATTTGTCTGTGGTTAGTCGTACCCCAGAGGTCGAAGAAACTATGAGACCAACTATTGCTCCTCCAACTTTGGTAACAGCAACTCAAACTTCTACTGGGGAGACTACACAAGGATATCAAGAAGTAGAGTCTACTAATCATTCCTCAGATTTAGAATTGTTGAATCACCCTAGTTATCAAGAATCTAACCGACGGCGACGACGGCGACGAGTAGGAGTCGGTGAAACAATGCAAGATGAATCATTAGAATTGCAAGAAAGAGAAATGGGCACAGATATGGAATATCCTATGCTTTCAGAAGGATATCCACTAACAACACCTAATCGACGCCCGGGAAGAGAGATAATTAGACCTATTACTGAACCTCCAGAGATAGTGACAGTAGAAATGACACCTGATGAGCAAGATGTTTATGCTTTGATGGGTATTTCTCCAATAACACTTTTAGAGGAGGGAACGGTTAAAAGTCCTAAATCAGTAATTATTTCTATTCAGCAACCTGGGGAGAAAAGTATTAGAGAAATAACAGAAAAAAAAGAAGATGTTGAGCTTGAGTCAGAAGTAGAGTACGAAGAGGAGAATAACGATGAAGATCCACAATTAGAGGAGGTTGACTCATCAATGTCTTTAGAGGAAGAGGAGCAAATTAATTTTGATAGTGATGAGGAAAATGGTCAGTACGAGGTAGAATTTAGCGATCCAGATGCCGATATAAGTTCAGATAGCAATGACCCTGGTGATTCAGGGCAAGTTCGGCGACGGCGTCGTCGTTCTTCAGCACCGACAGAAGAATAAACAGAATTTATATTTATAGTAGGGAACAGGGAACAGTGTTCAACAATTAATAATTAATAATTAATTATTAATTATTACCTCTCCTTGAAAAGAAGAGGATTGACGCAAAAGAAAAAATTTTTTCTCCTTTAAATGAGAGGCTTTAAACCAATATTATTCGGTAAAAGCTTTTCTCTGTCTCAAGTTCATCATCAATCTCTATCAAACACCAACTCGTTCCTTGCTATATCTATAAACCTCAGTTCTGTAATACCAATTTTAAAAAAAGTGCCACGCTTAAGTGACACTTCAGTTATTAAGTAATTAACATATAATGAATAATTTTTTGATGATTATTAACCAGTTATTGTTAATTATTCTTATGTTTACCGATAAATTGTGGTCTAAAGCCTATCCTTATTAAGGGGATAAAAAAAAGAGAATATTCCTTATGTCAAGCCTCCTTATTCCAGAGGTACTGATAACTGATAACTGATAACTGAAATGACTTCTCCCTTACTCCCCTACTCCCCTACTCAAGAATAAATGGTATATCCTGTTAATATAATTGAACCTATCACTGCTGGTGTGGACGAAGTAGGACGTGGAGCATTATTTGGGCCTGTAGTGGCAGCAGCAGTAATTTTGCCAGAATTGGATGATTTGCCATCCCCTCTAGCTTCCCTTTATCAAGGGGGAGAAGTAACAGATAGTAAAAAATTAACAAAAAAGCGTCGTAGTCATTTGGCTAGTGAGATTCAAGCTATAGCTTTGGATTGTAAAATTGGTATAGCTTCCGTGCGCGAGATTGACCGTTTGAATATTTTACAAGCTTCTTTATTGGCTATGAGGCGAGCTGTTCTTAGGTTAAAATGTCGGCCAAATTTGGTTTTGGTTGATGGGAATCAGCAAATTAAAGATTTATCTATACCTCAGAAGGTCATTGTTAAAGGAGATAGTAAGTGTTTAGCGATCGCTGCTGCAAGTATTGTGGCTAAAGTTTGGCGAGATACATTGATTATACGTTTAGCAAAAAAGTATCCTGTTTATGACTTGACTAATAACAAAGGTTATGGTACTCATAAGCACAAGCAAGGAATATTAAATTATGGGCTATCGCCTCAACACCGTCTCTCGTTTAGTCCTTGTCAGCTTTCCCTATTTACTGTTTAGTTCTAGAAATTATACACAACTAAAGCAAACACCAAGTCCACCAGCATTTTTCTGGATAGCATTTTTCTGGATAAATTTAATTTCACCTCCTTCAATGGCCTTTTGAATAGCTGTTGAGGTGATTTGGAACAGATTTACTAACTTCTCGCTCAAAACCTACTGGACTGACAAAGCTAGAATAGTGCATTAGCTGTTTTGATGTAACTCTTGTTCTGCAAAAGTTTAAGCTTTTTTTTTAGCAACATTTAAGGCGTGTCAATCCAGTAGTGGACTGTTTAATCTTAAATGTTGCAATAACAAATTTTTAAGAGATAACTTCCTCTAGCTAAAATGACAAATCTAATGCAGTATTTTAGCTCAAACAGTCCATTAGGGTGCGTTAGATGTCTAAAATATAATTTGTGAAGAGTATTTAACAATCCGTCATAACGCACCATTTTAGATGTGTCAATCCACTACTGGAATTATTACTTTTAAAGAGTGCATTAGCTTTTTGAGTTTAATTTCTATTCTGGCAAAGTTTGAGCATTTTTTCCAAAGCAACATTTAAGAGTGGTCATTCCACTACTAATGTTGGTCTTGCTACATTGCCTGATGAAAAATAAATTGTTATCAAGATACAATAATCAAGGAGATAGATTCCTCAAAAATTTAAACAATAACGAACGAAAGCAAATAGGAAAAAACCTATTTTAAGGGAATAGCAAATCAAAAAAATCAAGAAAAGATTAGATTTAAGACTATCACATGGTGGTATTGATTAAGAGTAATAAAGTTGCTCGTTGCATACAAAAAGTAAAGAATAATCGAAAAAATTGGGCATTAAAAGGGGATAATGATTTTGAAAATCAGATTCCCCACGTCAATTTGTTACATAAAAAGTAGCACAAATATCAGTGTGTTATCGGTATTTATAGTCTATAAATCATCATAATTTAACTGAGACGAAAGCAAAATTTAATTGAATAAATCAAGCATAAATATTTGATGGAGTCAGATTATTAGGGTTTGCTGAAAAAGTCTTATGGGTGAGGGTAGGAGACAGGAGACAACCCACCCCTAACCCCTCCGGTGGAGTGGAAGACAGGAGACAGGAGAAAAGGGAATGAACGAGGAGGTAGCAGTAAGAATTGTCCTTTGATTTTTCTGCCTAACTATGCGCCTAAAATACGCTCCTTTTTGAGCATGAAGAGCTGAAAACCAGGCACTGCAATTCGACCCCAAAAAGGCGAAAACCTTTATCTGTAAATACTTTTAGATTTAATCAGCAAGCCCTAATTAGTCAGGGTCATTGCCTACTGACTAATGTACGTCGCCAATCCGACTGCTCCCCTAAATGACTACTGACTACTTGCCATTTATACTAAGTTTTGAAGTGCGGAATGTAGGTTAAAAAATTTAGACAAAATAGATGGTAAAATCTGAATCAAAAAGTCTCAATAAAGTGATGGTTAAAATTCAAAAAAAATTGTAAATAGAGGTAAGTAAAGATACAATAAAAAGAATTATCAAAAAGCTGAATATGAAATGGAAAATAATTAAAATAGGAATAAGTAAGACTCCTAATGAATAGGAATAATCAGAAAGAATAACTTTGAAAAGTTGCTAAAGCAAAATAATTAATTTCCTAAGATTAATGAAATTTAAGGCATCAGGGAAAAAGGGAATATATGATTTAACGCAAAATAAATAAAGTGCGCCTATACTAAAAATTAGTATCAAGAAAAGAATGCAATGATTGGTCCTAGCTCTGATGGTTTATCTTATTCATTAGATAACAATCCTAATAACTTTATTGTACCCCTAAATTTACTGACTCCATACCCAGAAGGTCTAAAAGCTCTAGATGGTAATGATACAGTAATAGGCTCATCAAATCCTGAACTAATTAATGGTAATAAAGGCAACGACAACCTATTTGGTGGGGACGGTTCTGATACTTTACGAGGAGGTAAAGATAATGATTTGATTTATGCTGACCAAGGTAGCGATCAAATTTTTGGAGATTTAGGCAACGATACAATTTATGGAGATTTAGGCAACGATACAATGTTTGGAGGTAAAGAAAACGATCTTTTATTAGGTGAAGATGGTAACGATCTAATTTCTGGAGACTTAGGAAAAGATACATTAATTGGAGGATCAGGCAATGACACATTTGTGCTGCGAGAATATCAAAATAATAATATAGACATGGCAGATATTATTAATGATTTTGACTTTAATTTTGACAGAATTAAAATACCAGAAAATTTAACAGAAAATGATATCTTATTAACAGCAGATTCTTTATCGGGGGATACATTAATTCAAGTTCAGACAAATGGTTTAATTTTAGCAAGAATTAAAGCAATATCTGACACACAACTTGTTGAAAGTCGCTTGATTTTTGATAATACTATAAGTATAAATGAAGTTCCACAAACAGCTAGTTCTATACAGTCAAGCTTTAACAGTACTTTTGGATATGGTTTAGTTGATGCCTCAGCAGCAGTGGCCAGTGCTACTGGAGCTGCCCCTTTTCCAGATATTCCAGATATCGGCGGAAATCAGTGGGGACTAGATTTAGTCAAAGCACCAGAAGTTTGGAATCAAGGTTTTCAGGGAGAAGGTATTGTAGTAGCTGTCATTGATAGTGGTGTAGATAATACCCATCCTGAATTAACAGGCCAAATGTGGAGCAATAGCGGTGAAATTCCCAATAATGGTATTGATGATGATGATAATGGTTATATAGATGATACCTGGGGTTGGGATTTTGTCAATAATGACAATGGCCCAAGGGATGAAGAAAGTCATGGAACTCATATCGCAGGTACAATTGCTGCGAAGAGAGATGGAGTAGGAACAACTGGAGTAGCTCCAAATGCTAAAATTATGTCTCTCCGGGTACTAAATGATGAAGGGGTGGGTAGGGTTAGCGATGGAATATCAGCTATTCTCTATGCAGTTGAGAATGGAGCAGATGTAATTAACTTTAGTTCTGGTGGGAGAAATTTAGTCCCCAGCGAACTCGATGCTATTCGTTATGCTTCTGACAGAGGTGTTGTATTTGTTTCTGCAGCAGGTAATGGTAGTTTAAGCAGTCCTGATTATCCAGCAAGATTAGCTAATGAATATGGAATTGCAGTTGGGTCAGTAGATCGAAATGCCCAATTTTCTTCTTTTTCTAATAAAGCTGGAGGTGAACTGGATTATGTTGTGGCCCCAGGAGGAGATGGTTTTCCTGAAGATGCAGGAGATATTTATGGACCTGTAGCTCCTTCAATAACAGGTAACTTATACAGTTTCTTTGCTGGTACTTCTATGGCAACACCCCATGTTGCAGGTGTAGCAGCTTTAATTAAACAGGCTAATCCTAGTTTATCTGCTGAGGCAATTGAGAATATAATTATTGAGAGTGCTAATTCTGCGACTGTTAGTGTTTAACCTATGCTAGATGTAGAATATCACACTATAGCACTACGCAAATAGGGCGCGGAGATTCTTCTATTTCCTATAGGTACTTTGATATTTTTGAGGGTAAAAATAGCTCAAACCCATACAGGACAAAGGAAATACATCAATAGGCTCAAAATTCCTCTTTGGGTAGCATGACCGAGGAAAACCTAGATAGATCGACAAACAAGCTAATTTGACGTTAAATTATTGCTACGTAAGCTTTTGAGGCTATTTTTCAGATGTTTTTTACTACAGTCTTCCTATTCTCAACTCCCAACTCCCTGCTCCCTATTGCCTTTTCACTCAAATTTATTGTCCTAACCAAAGAACGTACTGCTATACTTTCATGTTGCAATAGATTCAACTTGAACTTTAACTACTGACTATTTATAATTGCCGATTGACTGGTGGTATAGGCTGATATTAACTAAGTAGGTATAGTAAATATCTAATATGAAATATGAAATATAAAAAAGAATGATACGAATAATTTAACTGGTTCAAAAACTTTACCCAGAAATGTCGATTTGACTAAAAACAGAGTTTTACTCTAATACATGATATGTAGGCTATTCCTCCTGACTCCTGACTTCTAAATTATGCCTCCTGACTCATTTGAAGATCCTAATTATAGCGCTGCGCCCAGGGAACAGGCAATAGGGAACACCTCATTTGGGGGAATAAAAAGCTGGTCAGATAAGACTTTGAGCTATTGAACACCTCCTGCAATTTGTAAATATGCCAGCGCACATTGCTATATTTGTAGCAAAAATTTTAGCATTTCATATAAATATGGGACTATCATAATCCTCATGGTTAATCTTGAGATTAATACAAATCAAAGATTTGTATAAAATCTATCAATAGAGGCACCCAAGTGTCCGAAGCGAGAGCCAAATAATTGTCCTTTTCCAAAATTAGTCATCTTTTTCGTAACTAAATTTGCCCTCTATTTCGCTATAAGCTTTATGATCAGGACTGTGTGTGGTGTGAAGTGAAGGAGTAAGATGACTGCCGATAGCCAATTCATCTCTGGCAAGGTAATTAGAGGGTTTACAGGACACGGTTTTCAACCTTTCCTCCCCAGAGATAGACAAAAAAGTCGATTTCTAGAGGGCCTAGAGGTAGGATGTTATAAACGATTATTTGATATCCTGTTTTCTCTGTCGGTTCTCATATTGTTTGCCCCTATTTACCTGTTTATAGCTTTACTAATTGTCTTTAGCTCACCAGGATCTGTTTTTTATGTTCAAGAAAGAGTGGGTAAAAATCGAAAGCTTTTCCGTTGTTTGAAGTTTAGAACTATGGTGAAAAATGCAGATGAGATGTTAGGAGAAATTATGGAAACATATCCTCATCTGCGCCAAGAATTTCAAGAAAGTTTTAAATTAAAACATGACCCTAGAATTACATGGATAGGTAAATTTCTCAGGGTAACGAGTTTAGATGAATTTCCCCAATTTTGGAATGTTTTGAAAGGTGATATGAGCGTTGTAGGGCCTAGACCATTAGTGGTTGAAGAACTACCAAAATATGGTCATCACATGGATAAAATTCTGACAATCAAACCGGGAATTACAGGTTTATGGCAAGTTTCTGGTCGCAATGATATTCCCTATCCTAAGAGAGTTCAAATTGACCTTTTTTATGTAAACTTCAGAAATTTTTGGATAGATATATGGATCATGTTTAAAACAGTTGGTATTGTTGTTTTCCCAAAAAATAATGGTGCTTACTAAGGCTTGTCATTAATGACTAAGTGATTTAAAATCAATTGAAGTTATTACGGGGTTAGAGGTTGATAGTATTTTTCCAACTATTATCTTTCTAACCTACTAACCAAAATTGATCAGCTTAAATAAAATCAGTTTTAGTTGCTTGAGAGAAATAGTGTTTTTCAAGGAGTAAAGTTGATAAATATTAACTCAAAATACTTGGTTATGAGAACAATTTTAGGTTAGTCTAGAAATCTGGGGATGGTAGAGAGTATAACCAAACTATATAAGCAAACAAAAAAATAAATATATATTTATTTTTTTGCACTGTAGCGATTGAGCTAATTATTATGGACATTCCCATGCCAATTTATTACCTTAGTAAATATTAACTCCAATGACTGAAAAGAAACGAGCACTAATTACTGGTATTACAGGTCAAGATGGTTCATACTTGAGCGAACTTTTGTTAGAGAAGGACTATGAAGTTCATGGTATTATTAGACGTAGTTCTAGCTTCAATACAGATAGAATAGACCATATATATGAAGATTCTCATAATCCTGATGCTAGATTATTTCTACATTATGGAGACTTAACTGATGGGACTACTCTACGTCGAATTCTGGAAGAAGTTAAGCCAGTAGAAATATACAATTTAGGTGCCCAGTCCCATGTGAGGGTTAGCTTTGATTCTCCAGAATATACAGTAGATGCCGTGGGAATGGGCGCTCTACGTTTACTCGAAGCAATTCGAGACTATCAACAACGTACTGGAATTGAAGTTCGTTTTTATCAAGCTGGTTCTTCGGAAATGTTTGGCAAAGTTCAAGAAGTACCTCAGAAAGAAACTACACCTTTTTACCCCCGTAGTCCTTATTCTTGTGCTAAAGTTTATGCCCACTGGCAAACAATAAATTATCGAGAATCATACAATCTCTTTGCTTGTAATGGTATATTATTCAACCATGAAAGTCCTCGTCGAGGTGAGACTTTTGTAACTCGTAAAATTACTCGTGCTGTAGCTAGAATTGTAGCGGGTAAACAGAAGAAACTCTATCTTGGTAACTTGGATGCTAAACGAGATTGGGGATATGCAAAGGATTATGTTAGAGCTATGTGGATGATGCTACAACAGGAGAAACCAGATGATTATGTGATTGCTACAAATGAAACTCATTCTATTCAAGAATTTCTAGAAATAGCATTTACTTATGTAAATCTAAATTGGCAAGATTATGTAGAGTTTGACCCGCGTTATCTACGTCCTGCGGAGGTTGATTTATTAATTGGTGATTGTACAAAAGCACAAGAAAAGTTAGGTTGGAAACCATCAGTTACATTTATAGAGTTGGTACATTTAATGGTTGATTCTGATATTAAAGCTTTGGAAAAAGCTACTACCATGAGCAATGGTTTTGATTAAAATTTTTTGGCTAAGTTATTAAGAGGATTTAACTCTTGAGGTAATCCTTAATTTTTTTGAGGTGATAGTGCTTTTATTGGTCTTTTGGCACTATCAAAATTAAACAAACTTGATGATGAAAAAGTAGCTAAAAAGAAAGAGAGAATTATCAGGTGTATCTAGATAATATAATGAGTAAAAGTAGAGAGTAATTCAAGAAAAAACATTTCTAGCACTAGAATAAGTATGAAGTAAAAAGCTGGCATCAATATAAGATGATATTTAGCTACAGTCCTAGTAGGAATTGATTGTTTTTAGATGCTACTATAGCAATCATAAATAGCTGTTTACTAATGCAGAATGTGAGAAGTTTAGTTAAACTAAAAATTAACAGTTAAGGTCTATGAGATTATGACTGTACAAATGCTGGATATAATTCCTAAATTTTTGGTAAAATTTAAATTGTCAAATTTTCTTCTATAGCACTATGCATATAGGACTTGGACATTGGTAAATCCTGTTTGCTTTTTTGCAGGCGGAAAGCTTTCCTAGGTCATGCTCCGCAAACGCTTTTAATGTTGCAGAGCAAAATGGTTTGACACGCTGCGCGACATGAATGGGTAGCATCCCCTAGGGAAGCATTTGGGCATCGAAAACTCTCTCAGATATTACCTTATAACTTTTGACTTGCACCGCTATATATCATCTCAGGAAAGCCAAAATTTCTTCTACACCCTAAAGCTGGAAAAATCTTGAGTAGCAATTAAATCCCAGTAATAGGAAATAAGAGATTTTTCTATCTCTAAGACCTATAGTATAACCGTATTTTTATTGGGCTGATTTTAATCCACAATACCTTAAAGCTAAAGTCTAATTAGTATCAATCTTGGAGGTTTTTAATGAGTAAATTAGAGTTAGAAAACAAGAGAATTTTGGTAACAGGTGGATCGGGTTTTCTTGGACGCCAAGTTATAGATCAACTTCATAAAGCAGGAGCTAATCCTGATAAGATTACTGTACCGCGATCGCGTGATTATGACCTTAGGACTCTGGAAGCTTGCCAAAAAGCTGTCCAAGAACAGGATATTATAATTCACCTTGCTGCTCATGTAGGGGGTATTGGTCTGAATAAGGAAAAACCTGGTGAGTTATTTTACGATAATTTGATGATGGGAGTGCAATTAATTGATTGTGCTTATAAAGCAAATGTAGAAAAATTTGTTTGTGTGGGTTCGATATGTGCTTATCCTAAATTTACTCCGGTTCCTTTTAAAGAAGAAGACCTTTGGAATGGTTATCCAGAAGAAACTAATGCTCCTTATGGTATTGCCAAGAAAGCTCTTTTAGTTCAACTGGATGCTTATCGTCAACAGTATGGTTTTAATGGTGTTTATCTGTTACCTGTTAACTTGTACGGACCTGAAGATAATTTCGATCCTAAGAGTTCCCATGTAATTCCTGCTTTAATTCGGAAAGTACATGAAGCTCAAGTTAGAGGAGATAAAAAATTACCTGTTTGGGGTGATGGTAGTCCTAGTCGTGAATTTTTATACTCTACAGATGCTGCAAGAGCAATTGTTATGGCAACTCAATTTTACAATGAATCTGATCCTATTAATTTAGGAACTAATCATGAAGTAAAGATTCGTGATTTAGTAGAGTTAATTTGTGAATTAATGGATTTCAAGGGAGAATTAGTTTGGGAAACTGATAAACCTAATGGTCAACCTAGGCGATGTTTAGATACACAAAAAGCAAAAGAAAAGTTTGGTTTTGTTGCTAATGTAGATTTTAAGCAAGGACTGAAGAATACAATTGAATGGTATCGAGAAAATGCTGACTAAGTTTAAAGGATATAGATTTTATCTGTTATAATTAATTGACATAAGTATAGAGCTGGAAGAAAATTATCTTTCAGCTTTTATATAATTCAAAACTTTTCTGGATAAAATTTACCATAGAGTTATTAAAAATATCAGGAAGTGATGTTGTAATACCAATTCACTTAAAATAATGTCACCAATAGTTGGTAACTGATGAAGTCAAATAATAAACAGAAATTACTGTAGAGTAGAGGTTTTAAATACCTAAAATATCACTTCTGACTTCTGACTTTAGTGAAACGGTATAAGCGATCAAGCATCGCTCGAAGCAAAATTAAATGTAGTTTATAGCTTGGTAGTCCTGCGGAGCGTAGTGGTATACAGCAAACAGAAATACCAGGTACGGCAGCAAGAGACTCCCACTGCCGTGCCTCGTAACAAAAATTGTCGGACAATGCACGACCATTACAATGCAGCACTACCTATAGCTTTTATCAGTTGGATGAGATAAAAAATTGGGATTTAGAGGACAAAAAATAGACAATAAATTTGGATATGTATCACTCAATAAAACACTGTTTTAAGCACTATAGTAAAATAGCATTTGTTGAATTATACTAAAACACATTTTTGAAAGTTTGATAGTTATGAAGCCATAGCATTTTGTAATTCAATAAAGTTATTTATAGCTTGATAAATTTTGATTATATAGGATTACATCAAAGCTAATTACTATCATAATCTATATGATATTCACTACAGAATAATTGTGAAAAATTAAATATAATCAAAAAAAATTATTCTGAAACAAACCATAATATCTAGTAAATATCCCATTGCTGAATCAAGGTATGAAAATAAAAACTGAATAACATCAAGTATTTGTCATTTAATAGTTTAGCGTTCGCGGTAGCTATGCAGAGCATTATCGCCAACAAATACAAATCATACCTACGCATCAGCAACACCATAAATATTACATTGAGTAAGTATAGTTGCATAATAAAAAATTTATAATAAAGCATTAGAAATAAGCTGAGAGAAATGGTCAATAAGAATCTCCTGGAAAAGATTAGTAAACTCCTAGCTCTTGCCAATTCACCTAATGAACATGAAGCTGCATTAGCGGCTGAGAAGGCAGCAGAATTATTAGCTCAACATAATTTATCTGTAGCAGATTTAGGAAAAGAAAAGGATGAAGATATTACTAAGGGTATTATTGATAGAACAGGTCGTTATGTTACCTGGAAAATGTGGATTTTAGCAGGAATTGCTAATGCTAATGGATGTCAAGCAATGCGTTCTACTTACAGTGGTGAAATGAGATTAGTAGGAACAGAAACTAATATTACAGTTTCTAAATCACTTTATGAATATTTAACTGCTGTAGTTGACAGTTTAGTAAAACAACATAGGGGTAAAGGAAGAACTTTTATTAATGCTTTTCGAGTTGGTTGTGCAACTAGATTAAGACAGAGATTAGAGCAAAGACGAAAATCCATGGAGGAAAAAGGTATTGCTAGTAGTGACGATCGAAATTCGGCATCTGCTATGGTTGTACGCTCAATGTTTGAAAAATATTCTTTAGCTATTCAAGTATATTTAAAGCAAGAAGGTGTAAAATGTAAAATTCAGAAATCGACTGCCGTTAATAATGATTTAGGTTTTTCTTTTGGATATATTGCTGGGGAAAAAATAAATTTGAATTATTTAAATCACAATTTATACAAAGGCAAAAATCATCAAACAGTTAACTATAAATAATTAACAATTAACAATTAATAATTAATAATTACCTATCCTGAAAATGGATATGATTGACGAACATAATTTATTTGATTTATTTATTATTGAAATCGGAGTCTTGAAAACTTAATTATTTGGTAAGTAGTACATAACTATTAATCATTAGTTTTTTTACATCTTAAAACAGTCTGATTTTAAGGGTTGGTTGCTCCGCTGAAGTTGATATTAGATAATATCCTCAAAGAAAACGTTAAATAGGCTTGATATTAGACGACGTAAGTGTTAAAGTTTATGGAAGAATATTTTAAGTAGATGGAGAAGATGGCTAAAACAACAACAGAAAAATTAAATACTTCAGAACAATCAAATACTCCACTGACTGGTAAAGCATTGTTGAAGAAAGTAAAAGAACTCTCCCACAAGTCAAAGAAAGATACTGCTATTGCTTGCGGATATTATTCAACTACAAAAGATAAGCAGAAACGAGTAAATCTTGCTAAGTTCTACGATGCTGTTTTACAGGCAAAGGGGCTAAATTTAGATGATAACAATGTTAAAGATGGAAGAGGGCGTGCTGCTACTTACCGTGCTTGTGTTCATAGAAATGGACAGTTAGTAATAGGCGCTAACTATACACAAGAAATGGGATTAAAACCAGGGGATGAATTTATTATCCAGTTAGGACATAAACATATTCATCTTAGGCAGATTAATATAGAAGTAGAAAAAGAAGATGAAAATAATGAGGAAGAATAGATAAATTTTGTAGTAATCGTAATGGTCTCTAAAATCTGCGATTATCATCATCTAGGTATTCCAAAGTGCTGCAAAAAACTAGAGTCATCTACAGTATTTGAAACCTAGTTTTTGGCAGCAAATAGACTTTGAAAGACAAGTTGACAAATTTGAGTATTTTTATCTTCAAAAATACCTAAACATGGGTGAACCTATTTTTAACTTTGTCAGGTATAATTTTGATCGGTTTTAAGTAAGTTAAGAGCGATTAGAAACAACTGAATTGTCTTAGGATTGAAACTGTTATTTGCTCTCAGTTATCAGATAGTAATGATGAGATAATCTAATTAAATTAGGTGTACAATGCAAAAAAATTGAGTTTCTTTACATCTATTTTAAAAGTTAAGTGGGTAAAAATAACAAAAATAGGGTTGAATTTACTTCGAGATTTAGGTGTAAATATCTGAAATAATCCCTATATGAAGTAGAGGCAATAGTGATCAACTATAGTATTACTTTGGAGAAATGTTATAAGTTACCTTAGATGAAATTGAATAATTATTAAAAATAATCATAAATATAGCAATCCTATTTAACTTGTAATATTTTGGTGGTAGGGGCGAATGGCCATTCGCCCCTACAGGATTCAGGAGTCAAGAGTCATAATTTTAAAAGTTTTCAGTTCAAATTAGCTATTATAAAAATTGTCACAACCAATTTAGGATTGCTATAGTATCAATATAATTATCTTAACGAGGTTGCAAATTATGGAATAATATTGCCAAAAATTAGTTTAGAGTTTGACTAAAAAAAACCTAATATTAATAATTCTAGCAATTCTCAAATTCAAAATCTAATTCAATCAAAAATCATTAGTCACTAGACATCTCCAGAAAAGAGGCAGTAGGCAGTAGGCAGTAGGCAGTAGGGAGAAATAATTGATAATTTATGTGTGAGAATTGATTTTATTTTTGATTTTTGGAGATGTCTACTGTGCAACGCTTCTTAACCAATTAATAAAAATGGTTATAGTTATATTAAATATAGTTAAGCAAAATCTTATAATACTTCAAATTACTAAAAAAGCCTTCCAAACTAAAAATCTGTTTTGTAATTATTTAAACTCATAACAAAGATGACAATTATATTGAAATTGTCATATAAAATTACGGCGTTGGTGAATAAATGTATGATTTGAAGTAGGAGTCAGCACTCAGCTATCAGCAGTCAGCTTTTCAAGGTTTATAATGGGGGATTAAAACCCCAATTAACACGCACCACTAATTTTTTCAAATATAATGGGGGGACTTAAACCATCGAATTTTTAGCTGACAACTAAATGCTGGCAAGGGTCGCATTCCGGAACGGAAAAGCTGATAGCTAGTTAACAGGATTCATCAGGAGCGATTCAGTAGATAAAAAGGAGTTTTTCGGAGACTAAATAGGAAGAAATAGGTATAATTTGCACTATTATTTTGGCTGAAAATTTACCTAAAGTAGGATTTCATACCTCAAATCAGCAACGTCAAAATTGCTTATAATTTGAATGAATATTTAAAAATCAGCAATAAAATAATTACGGCAAAAATTAATCAAAAAAATTATGTCCTTAACAGAACAAATTCTCTCGCAAATTCCGGGAAGTCCTTTACAAGGTCTGCGGAAAGCTGACCAGGTTTGGCAAAACCTTCGAGAAGACAATATTTCTATTCCTACTACTGTGAAAAAAGAAACTCAATTATTAAACACTTTAGACTGGGATGTAGTAATTTGTGGTGGAACTCTGGGTATACTTATTGGAGCAACCTTAGCAAAAAAAGGTTGGCGGGTAGCTCTGTTAGAACGAGGTATCCTCAAAGGGAGAAAACAAGAATGGAACATATCCCGCAAAGAACTAGAAACATTTATAGAATTAAATCTTCTCTCCTCAGAAGAATTAGAAACAGCGATCGCCACTGAATATAACCCTGCGCGAATTAGCTTTCCAGAGAGCAAGGATATTTGGGTCAAAGATGTTCTCAATATTGGTGTAGATCCAGTTTACCTCCTAGAAACTCTCAAACAGCGTTTCCTGGAAGCAGGTGGTCAACTATTTGAAAACACAGCTTACGAAGCAGCAACCATTCATCCAGATGGTATCGACATTCAGGTTAGTAGTGGCCAATCATTCAAAGCTCGACTGCTCCTAGATGCAATGGGGCATTTTTCTCCTATTGTGAAACAAGTACGCCAAGGCAAAAAACCTGATGCTGTCTGTCTAGTAGTTGGTACTTGTGCCACTGGATACCCAAAAAACGATACAGGAGACATTTTTGCCTCATTCACTCCTATAAAAAACCAATGTCAATACTTTTGGGAAGCATTTCCTGCTAGAGATGGACGAACTACTTATCTATTTACCTATTTAGATGCTCATCCAGATAGAATTTCCCTAGAATCATTCTTTGAAGAATATCTCCGCTTATTGCCTGAATATCAAAAAGTGGAGCTTAGTCAACTTACATTCCAACGTGCCCTGTTTGGTTTTTTTCCTTGTTATCGTCAAAGTCCTCTTCAAACTCCTTGGAATCGTATTTTGCCAGTGGGAGATAGTAGCGGGAGTCAGTCTCCTCTTAGTTTTGGCGGTTTTGGAGCTATGGTACGTCACTTGAAACGTCTAACCGGGGGTATTGATGAAGCTCTCCAAACTGATAATCTTTCTTCAAATGCTCTAGCACTTTTGCAACCTTATCAGCCTAGTATATCAGTCACTTGGTTGTTTCAACGTTCTATGAGTGTAGGGATAGACCAAAAAGTTGAACCAAATCAAATTAATCAACTATTGGCAGGTGTATTTCAGGTAATGGATAAATTAGGGGAATTTGTACTTACACCTTTTCTACAAGATGTGGTGCAGTTTCCTGCTTTAGCACAAACTTTATTTATGACTTCTTTGAAGCAACCAGGTTTAGTCATTAAAATTATTCCTCAAGTTGGCATTGGAAATTTATTAGATTGGATGAGACATTATTTTAATTTGGGAATTTTTAGTTTATTATCTCCTATAGGAAATATGATGGGGTTTTTAGTGACAAAAATTCCTCTGGTGCAAAATTATTATTATCGTCGTTGGATTGAACAATGGCAATATGGTTCTGGTGGGGATTATAGTTGAAGTCAGAAGTTAAAGGCTAGAAGTTACCGAATTAAGTCTGAAATCAAAAATGAAATACTGAAAGAATCCGATAATTTATTCTAAATTCGGTTGCCATACCCCCCTTAATCAATCAAAGAAAATTCAACCAATGATAATGAGTCAAGTTTCTAATTTCTTCTTTTATTTAACTCAGAACATTACGGAAGAAGGAAGAAAGTTTGAAAGCCACATCTTTTTAAAGCGTGGATGAAAAATGAACGGGCGATTTTAATCGCCTAAAAAAGTTGTTATTTTTTATCCTTTAATGTTAATTTTATTATAAAAACATAAAAGTGATAAAGATGTATGGATGTCAGCAAGAGCTAATTAAAAGTTCAGAAAATATCCCGTTTTTAGAATACTTATGTACCACGGTTAACCGACTTATTAATTGTGGGATTTATTTGGCTAGACAATGGTATTTTAAGTAGGGCTTGCTGATTAAATCTAAAAGTATTTACAGATAAAGGTTTTAGCCTTTTTGGGGTCTAAAAAAGTGCCTGGTTTTCAGCTCTTCATGCTCAAAAAGTTAGTATTTTAGGCTCATAGTTGGGCAGAAAAATCATTCTTACAGTTCTTACTCCTACCTCCTCGCTCCCGAACCTTTTCTCCTGTCTCCTGTCTCCATTATAGCTGTCTCCTACCCTCACCCATAAGACTTTTTCAGCAAACCCTAAGTAGGGATAAATCACGGGAAAACACGACTTAGAGAAGCAATTAAAGTCAAATCATAATTATCAATTTCTTCATTCTCAAGCAGCACAGCAAACCTTGAGAGGAGTAACAGAGTCTTTTAAGTCCTACAAGGAGCTTTCCTACAAACACTATCTAGGAAAACTGAAAAATAAACCTCAACTTCCCAAATATCGAAAAAAGGGAGGACTAGGAGTTATAACTTATCCAAAACAAGCTTTGAGACTGAAAGGAAACCAGGTGAGAGTACCTCTGGGGAAAAAAGTTAAAGCTATTTCAGTTGATAGTTTTTGGCTAAATTTTCCCAGCAATCTTGAGTTTAAAAAAATTCGAGAAATAAGGATTCTACCTCGTAATGGTTGCTTTTATGTTGAGTGGGTTTATCAGTTATAGGTCGATTAACCTGAACTTGACAGGGATAAAGTTCTCGGTATTGACCACGGAGTTGGTAATTGGTTAACTTGGGTTAGCAATGTAGGAACAAGCTTGATTGTAGATGGCAAACATTTAAAATCACTTAACCAGTGGTATCACAAAAAAATAGCAACAATTAAAGAGAACAAACCTCAATGATTCTGGTCAAAAAAGTTAGCCAATATAACTGAAAAACGCAACAGACAAATGCGCCATGCTGTGAATAAAGCGGCCAGATTAGTTATAAATAACTGCTTAGAAAATGGTATTGGTAGGATTGTTTTTGGATGGAATAAGGGGCAAAAAAATGCTATTAACATTGGAGCCAAAAACAATCAAAAATTTGTGCAAATTCCCACAGCTAAACTCAAAGAACGAATTAGTAAGTTATGGGAATTGTACGGCATAGAGTTTATTGAAACTGAAGAATCTTACACCTCGCAAGCAAGTTTTTTAGATGATGATTTCCTGCCCAACAGGGCGTGAAAAACCCGAGAGCTGGACGCCGTCAGGAAAGCGAGTACAGAGAGGTTTATATCAAACCAAAAACGGTTTGTTATACCAATTTCATCAAATATTGCAAAGCGTGAGGACACAGGGAACAGGGAACACCGGAGCTGGGAACAGAGAAAGAAAAACATAAATATTAACGAGGAAAAAAGGTGCAAATTTTATAATTTATGGAATTTATAATTTTTTCTTTTAGGAATAAATCACAAATTAAGATGTAACTGCCTTTTTTGAATTTGGTATTAGTAAATGCTGATGTGAATGGAGCAGCTAATATTCTCAAAAAAGTAGCGACAACTTTGGAGTTTTCTCTCGAAGGAGTCAGTAGAGGTAGTTTGATAATGCCTTTAAGAATCCAGTTTTGGATTGCTTAAGAATCTCCGTATCTTTAGAGCGGGGAGTATCAATATGAAAAGAGTTTCAGGAATTTCTCACAGTCTGCTCAGTTGACTGACCTAAGTTAAGGATGTCGGTCCTGCAATCCCAAAATCCTTTTGAGAAAAAGTTAAATGAAACGTCGATATTTTGTCCTGTCTTCAGTTAGTTTCGGGTTGGTCATAGGGTGTGCTTCCCTACAAACGAAAGATTCCTCTCAGCCATCAGTGGAACTATCAACCAATCCTGTACCACCTGCTATTGCCGTATCGTCCAACAAGGCTGATGAATCTCAAATTGCCAATGTCACAGAGCCGATTTTTGCGGAAAACGGAGTTGCCATTCGAGGTGCTGACCCAGTTGCGTATTTTCAAGTAGGTAAACCTGTCCAAGGAAATAAACAATTTACTCACAACTGGATGGGTGTCAACTGGTGGTTTTCCAGTGCCAAAAATCGCGACTTGTTTGCAGCAAACCCAGAGCAATATGCTCCGCAGTATGGCGGTTTCTGTGCTTTTGCCGTTGCCAATGGATACACTGCTCCTATCGTTCCAGAAGCATGGAGCATTGTCGAAGGGAGGCTATATCTCAATTTCAGTTTAAGGGTTCGCGATCGCTGGGAACGTGATATTCCAGGCAATATTGCCCGCGCCAATAAAAACTGGCCTGCT
The DNA here is from genome assembly GCF_010692625.1 of Okeania sp. SIO2C2. Lineage (NCBI taxonomy): Bacteria > Bacillati > Cyanobacteriota > Cyanophyceae > Oscillatoriales > Microcoleaceae > Okeania > Okeania sp. SIO2C2. The sequence continues at coordinate 29,008 of NZ_JAAHGM010000031.1, read as the reverse complement.
GCCGCCGCCAACTTTCGGGGGTGAGGGGTGAAACTCTACTGCCGCTACGCGGAAGTTAAGAGCTGATTTGTAAACTTAGCTAAAACCCTTATTTCATCTAACTCTCAGGGATTTAGGTATTATTGGACTATAACTCCCAAAACCCTTGTATTGACAGAAATTCAGCCTCTTAATATTTACTTTATAAATCAGCTCTAAAAGTCATGCATTTAAAAGTCAATCATTTTTGATTTGTAATTGTTTTAGGATTTTATAACTGGTCAGTTATTTCCGTCATCCTGCACTAGTTTGGACTAAGGGACTTGCAACGCCTGAGAAACGGAGTTTTAAGGGTGACAAGAAAGCTCTAACTACTACTTTAGCTGGGATAGAGCTTTCAACCCACGCTGAAAATCGCTCTGATTTGTGAGGTTGGTCTGCTTCTTAAAAATTTCATATTTAATACAGTCAAGAACAAATATGGATTTAATATTCCAGGGTGCTTTATATCAGTTAAGATACAACTGTAACAGGCAAGATGCCTGTGCTATAAATACATTACTTATTTATTAAAATCTCAACAACTTGATTAAGTGCCACAGAATGAGAAGCCTTAAAAAGAACCCGATCGCCTGGTTGTAAAAAATCCTGCAAATGTGTTGCTAATTTCTGATGAACATCATTAGAACTAATATTTTCTACCTCTATAAACTGCAAACCAGCAGCACCAATAGCCATTGCCTGTGCCTCTTCAAAATCTGCCAAAATAAATAAACCATCAATATTCAAATTCCTGACAACATTCCCAACTTGTTGATGAAATAGAACTGATTTATCTCCTAATTCTTTCATCGTTCCTAACACAGCAATATGACGTTTTCCCGGAGTTTCAACTAACAAATTTAGAGCAGCAATCATCGACTCTAATCCAGCATTATAAGTTTCATCTAAAATTACAATATCATTATCTAAATTGTATCTTTTTGCCCTACCTTCAGGTAATTGAACCGACAAATTATTAATCAAAGGTTGGAATAAATTTTTGGTAGAAATACTTTGACCATGAATTACCTTAAATACAGCCAAAGCCGCCAAATAATTAGAAGCATTATGACTACCAGGTAAAGGCAAAGGTAAATCTAAACCCTCAACATTTATAGTTTGAGAATCAATTAAATTTCCTTGTAAATCTCCACCTTCTAAACCATAAGTAAAAGTTTCTCCAGACCAAAACTTAGCCGCAGTTTCTATCAACCGTTGATTATCATAATTTAGAATAGCAATACTATTATTAGACATTTCTCTTAATAATTCACACTTAGCTTCAGCGATCGCTTCAACAGAACCCAAACGACCAATATGAGCAGTACCAACATTAGTAATTAAGCCAATTGTCGGATTGGCAATATGTGTTAATTCTGCTATTTCCCCTGGTCCTCGCATTGCCATCTCCACCACAGCATAATTATCATCAGAGGAAAGTCTTAGTAGAGTTTTAGGCACACCTATTTCATTATTATAGTTAGCTTCAGTTTTCAGCACTTGACCCTGAATAGCCAAGACTTTAGCAATTAATTCCTTAGTAGTAGTTTTACCAACTGAACCTGTGACCGCAATTACAGGAATAGCAAACCGATCTCGCCACCAACGAGCAATTTTTTGGTAAGCTTCTAAAGTATTTTCTACTTGTAATATAGTTACGCTATTTGACTCTTGTGTAACTCTATTCTTTAAGGTATATTCTTCCTCAACAATGATGCAAGAAGCCCCTTTTTCTATTGCCTGTTTCACAAATTTATGGCCATCAAACTTTTCACCTCGTAATGCCACAAATCCTTCACCAGATTGTAAGTTACGAGTGTCTGTATTTATGCCTGTAATTAATGTTTTTTCAGGAATCTGAAAATTTTTAAGTGTTGTAGCAGCCAAGATTTCAATTAATTGAGATAAGGTAATGTGACAGACCATAACGATTGGCAGTCCTACTCAAATATGTATAACAATTATATTAGAGTATTTATTATTTTTGAAGTCAATTTATTTTTTGGGAGCTAACTGAGCAATCAGGAAAAAATAAAAAGTATAAATAATTCTCTAGGGGAAAAATTTTTTTTAAGTTTGGTAAATTTTGTCATAATTTAGAGCTGACACCAGACAAAATAACTAAAACTTTGCCGAGCAAGGATTAATAAAATTTAGACTATCTTATGTATATGACAATCAGTAACGAAAAATTTGTATGGAGTTGGAAGTAGATGCTACTAATAAATCAGTAAAATCAAAATTGACCGATGTAGGAGAGTTTTTAATCAAGCAAAATCTTTACTGAAACTTCACACAAATTCAGTAAATTTTTAAGATAATGAAAGTTATGGGTTTTAGTCAACTGTAGGGTATCGATGTTAGGTATAGAATAATCTAAGGGTTTTAATACTGAGTTATAGATAAAAATTATACCTAGTATAGTAAAGTAAATATCAACCTAAAATTTGGAATTAAATATACAATTTTATACAAACTATAGACGCTAATTAATCGTCAAACTAGCCCTAGAAGATAAAAATCTTAAAGTAGGTAGGAAGTATATAAAATGAAAAATCTTATGGACGAATATAACAAATACAAATCTCAAGATGAACAAAATATCTATAACCATTTTATCCAATTGATAGATCTAAAGTCTTCAAAAGAAGTAATTGAAAGATTTAGAATGTTATTTATTAATGGTTCGGGATATCCTGACAGAGAAATATCTCAAGCACTAGATAGAATTACAGCATTGCCAGAAATTGAAGAAGATTTTAATTTTATCTTAAATCGCTGCTGTCATATAGTTATCAATAGAAAACAACCCTATAACTATAAAAAAGATGTTTTACTAGACTTAATGAAGCTTTTCGCTCGAGTTGAAAATCAACCAGCACGTCGCCACTACTACGGTTCTCATAATAGTAAGAAATTATTAGAACTGGTTCAAGCATTCACAAGAAGCGAGCAATATCTCTCCTTAAAACGCTTAACAGAATTAATTAACCAACAAACAGGAAGTTGCAGAAACACTAATAGTGCTCTAGCTCAACCTTTAAGAACTCTAATTCCACGCTATCCTTACATATACCAACATTGTTTAGTTACTCCAGATAGTAGTTATGAACACCAACAAGTTATCAGAAAAATTCAACGACACAAACAAAGAAAATTTGAAATAGACTTATCCAAATATGTAACTCATAAAATTAGACAGAGAGTAGTAACAACTGCCTCTGAAAGAGAAGCTGCACTTTCAAACTTGACAGCATTTCGTTGGGAAGGCACCAACAATATTCAAAATCCTACTCTTTTGAGCGATCGAGAAGTATTATCAGCAATTAAAAAATTTGTAGGTAAAGTTGAAAATGGTAATAACTATCGAGATAATGCAAAAAGTTTCCTAACCCATGTCAGACAACCTCAATCCTATCGTTCTTTTAAAGAAAGTTTCTATGAATATTTAAGTACATCTTTTGATGTAGATTCCAAATCTATTAAGCATCAGTTTCAAGATAAACTATATAAGCAGCTAAAAAATACTATGTCTCACAGTAATGACAAACAGTTTAATGACTTTTTGCTGATGAGAACTTGTAATCAAATGTTAGGATATCTAGTTGTAGAAAGTACCCAAAAACCACAACACTTTCTATTTCTCAATCTAATGAGTAACCTGGGTCCGATCACAACTACTGGCCTTTTACTGAAAATAGTTTTGGTCTGCTATAGAGTCAAACCATACCTAGAAAAACGATTTTCTATACTATTTAACCATTACGAATCACATACTAGAGAAACAGTTATGTGGTTAGTTAAAGCTCTAGAAAATATGCAGGTTGCTTTAAGTACTAACTTTGGTAGGGTTGATTTATCTTTGATTCGTTAGAATATTTTAAATAAGCACTCAGCACTCAGCAGTAAATGTTTAGAAGGAGATTTTAACCCCTCCGCGCACCTTCCGGTTTATAGAAGAAACCGGGGACTTGAACAGAGCTACTAAAAGCTGTTAAAGCTTCCGAAATCTAGAATAAGCTAAGTTAACATCAGGAATAATATTGCAATGTTAAAATAAAGCTCAGAGTAAAGTTTTCAAGTATCATTTACATGATGGACTTATAGTTAATCTAAATATTTGAAGAAGGAGACAGGAGACAGCTATACTGGAGACAGGAGGAAAATTACATGGGGATAGTCAACGAAGGGCCGCTCCGCGTCTACGCTCCCCCAAGTAATGCGTGAACACCCCCGTTGACGGTGGGGTATTAAACCCACAAAGAAAATGATAAAATAAATAAAAAATACGGTAAACATTAAAAAGATTAAATATGTTGCCTAATTTAGCTATCGTATTATAAATAATAAATAATTAGATAACCTCTTAGCTTGTAGCTGTGGGTAGTTAAATACTAAGCATAGGTTAAGTAAAGACAAAAAGAAAAAGTAATGACCCAAGTGTTATATCAAATCCGTTTAATTGGACATAAAAAAAATCTTCAATCGTCATAACTACGCTCATCTTTGTAATTCTTTCTTCTCCTGACTCCTGAGGACTGACTCCTGACTCCTCATAACTTAACCATTCTATGGTTGTTTAACCGGATTTGATATTACTAGGTAAAAACGAAGGTATAGAGTCGGCCTTCCGGCGATTCAAGCGTCAAGTTTCTAGAGCAGGTATCCTTGCAAATGTGAAAAAAAACGTCGGTACTTTAAAACTTCTCAGGAAAAACGAAAGAAAAAGGTAGTAGCAGCACGACGTCAAAAACAATTTTATTAAAGCAAAAAATTTACAGTGGCAAATATTATAGAAGTGTTGAAATAAATTTTATAGAGCTTTAGCTAGTATTTTATGATATTAGTAATGTCTAATTTGAAGAAGGAAGAAGAAAGAAGGTCTAATTGCTTATGCATAGTCAACGACAGACCACGCGCGTGTATGATAACCCCAAACAATTTTCAGCACCTCCGTTGACGGTGTAGGGTTAATTTATTGTCACGCTTAGAAAAATTGTATCCTTTGAAATTTCGTAGATCTTGCTAGAACTAGTTAACCAAAAATATAGAGTTGTAAATATTCTCTGACGACAAAGAATTAGCCCTGTGGGTAGGGAACACTCCTTCTGCCTTTTGCCTTATTCAATAAAGTTGAAATCAACAACTAGAATAGGGAATTAATTATTAAATGAAAACTATCCAGAAATGAATCTAGATCGAGAACTAGACAATACAATACTAAGTTTTGCAGATATTCAAGCAGAACTTAACATCCGCAATGCCAAAGATGCTTTAAAAGAAATCGTAGATAATATAGATTTAACTCCCGAAGAAAGAACCGGATTAGACTCAGAAATTTCTGGTTTAGAATCAATGTTAGAAAAACTGGAAAAAGCCTCTGTACATATTGCCGTATTCGGTATGGTAGGAAGAGGTAAATCTTCAGTTCTCAATGCTTTGTTAGGTGAAAAAGTATTTGAAACAGGCCCAATTCATGGTGTTACCAAAACTACAGAAATCAAGCAATGGCAATTAGGGACAGAGAACTTAGAAGAAACAGAATCCTCATCTGATACCTCTCTAGTTTCTTACAGAATATCCCAAATTGAACTTATCGATACTCCTGGTATTGATGAAGTAGACGGAGAAACTCGGGAACTGATGGCCCGACAGGTGGCAAAGCAAGCAGACTTACTCTTGTTTATTGTGGCAGGAGATATTACCCAAGTAGAATATGAAGCTCTTTCCCAATTACGAGATGCTGGTAAACCGATGTTGTTGGTATTTAATAAAATAGACCAGTATCCAGAGGCAGATAGATTAGCTATATACAATAAAATCCGAGATGAGCGAGTCCGTGAGCTACTATCTCCCAAGGAAATAGTCATGGCAGCAGCTTATCCACTTGTAGCTAAGGTATTGCGACAACCCGACAGTAATATTACAGTACAGATGGAGCGCGGGGACCCCCAGATAGAAGATTTAAAGCTAAAAATATTAGAAATTTTAGACCAAGAAGGTAAATCTCTGGTAGCTCTCAATAGTATGCTCTATGCTGATAATGTCAACGAGCAGTTGGTGCGGCGGAAAATAGAAATTCGCGAACAAAGTGCTAATCAAGTAATCTGGAAAGCAGTAATGGCCAAAGCCATGGCGATCGCTCTTAACCCTGTAACTGTGGTAGATATTCTGAGTGGAGCTGTAATTGATGTAGCTATGATATTGACTTTATCAAAGTTGTATGGTATAAATATGAGCCAAAGCGGAGCAATAGATTTACTGCAAAAGATAGCTATTAGTATGGGTGGCATTACAGCTAGTGAATTAGTGGCAAATCTAGGACTAAGTTCTGTGAAAGGATTATTGGGTTTAGCTGCACCTGCTACTGGTGGGTTGTCTTTAGCGCCTTATTTATCTGTAGCGGTAACTCAAGCTGCAGTGGCAGGTTTATCATCTTATGGAATTGGACAAGTAAGCAAAACTTATCTTGCTAATGGTGCATCTTGGGGAGAAGAAGGTCCAAAAGCTGTAGTGAGTCATATTTTAGAATCTCTGGATGAAACTTCAATTATGGGTCGAATTAAGGAAGAGTTAATAGCTAAGTTAAACATCAAAAATTTCAGTAATCAGCAATAGCAAAATAGCAAAATCAGGAAAGCTTTACTAACGAAAAAATAGTATTGCAGAGTAATAGTAAAGTGTGAAAGAAGAATGTTACGAATAATTTGAATCATTGAAAGATTTTACACATCATGTTTCTTTCAGAGTGCGGGGCAAAATTACCTGATTAAATTACAGCAGTTTTCGAGTTGATAAGGTACAAAGTTTTATTCTTTTAGGGAATAGGGAACAGGAAATAGGGAACAAGGAATGAATAAAAATTATAGATTAGTCTCAAACTTTACCTCACTATGAAGAAAACAGAAGATATTTTTATTTTAGCTGTGGAGGATATCCAAATATTAATTATTCCTGCTACAGAGGTAAAAATTCTGTGATCAAGGCTAATTTTCCAACAATGAGTAAATTGAATTCAGAAATTATGTTCTGGTTCACCTAGAGAATATAGAGACATTTTATGCTTTGTTAGATCCTCTCAAAGAAAAACTACAAAGAACTTTATCAGAAAAAAAAATAGATAATTTATCCGAAATTTTGGCAGACAAAAAGCACAATAGTTTAGTTATTGATGGATGGCAATAGTTTGAGATTTTGACTAGGTGGAGAGTAAGCATTCAGCTATTAGCAGTCAGCTCTTCCTACGGAATGCTCTCGTAGTCAGCTTTTTAATGAATGAAGCAAGCATTTTGTTAACTTCTACTACATTTTTATACAAAGAATTGAAGTACAAGAACAAGAAGCTTAAATTGTCCACTATCAGGTAATAAAGCTGATAGCTGATAGCTGACTGCTGAATGCTTACGGTGGAGAGAGGATGATTAAAATCTTTAAAATTCTTTCTACTCTCCCCAATACAATACTTTTGCAGTAGCTTTAACTACTTATTATTTCTGATTTTTGAACTGCTCTAACCATTCTTGAATTTTAGAAGAAGCAATATCTCGTCCTCCTAAACCAAAAGCTAAAGCAATAGCTACTGCCATTGCTCCCATGAAAAGTCCAAAAGCTAGATTCACAATACTAGGAGCAATTCCCATTTGTTGCAAAGCCATAGCTGAGACTAATACAATAATCCCAATTCGAGCTAGCTGGCCCAAAAGTCTAGCTTGAGAATTACCAGAACTGGTGATTAAATTATAAGCAAGGTTAGCCAAGTATAGACCTATAGCCAATACTACTAAACCATAAAGAACCCGACCTGCAATATAAATTACAACATTGACAATTAAGGTCAGAGCTTCCAACTCCATAATCTGGGTAGCTGAAACTGTAGCAAAAAGGATAATACCCACAAAAGCTACAATACCAGCAATTTCTGAAGGAGTCCGTGCAGTAGGTTTAGCCCCAGGAGTACCAGGTTCACCCTGAATTACAGTAGCATTTGGGTCAGAAGCTGGTTGTGTAGATGGTGGGGTTGAACTTAAACCAAGCCAGTTGAAAAGGTTATTGAAACCAACGCTAGTCAGAAGATTAGTAACTAAATCACTAACAAATCTACCAACAAAATAAGCAACTACCAAAATCACAGCAGCAGCAAAGATTTTCGGTATAAACGTCAGAATATCATTGAGCATCGCCACTGCTGGAGTAGTAATGGCCAAAATATCCAGAGCGCTCAGAGCAGCGATCGCTACAGGAATCAATATCAGAACATAAACAACTGTGCCAATAATGGAAGAAAGATTTTGACCCCCAGTAGTTTGACTCATACCAAACCTACTACCTATTTGGTCTACACCTGTCGCAGCCAGAAGATTAGTAACAACTTTCTTAACCACAGTAGCAACTAACCAACCTACTCCAGCTAGAATAACAGCCTTGAGAATTCTGGGAAGAGACTGCAGGATTTGGTCAACAATGTTCTGAACAGGTTGTAGTGCAATCTGTAGTTGTAAAGCTTCCAGGATTACAGGCAAGAATAACAAGAAAATCAACCAATAGATAGCATTAGCAATAGTATCGCTAATTTGCACTTGATTTTCTGTTTGTCCATCACTAACTTGCTGGTTCAGACGGTCATCTAAACCAAATGTCCTCAGTCCTTTAGTAACTGCTAATTTAGCTATAGTTGCCACTAACCAGGCAATACCTAGCCAAATTAGGGCAGCTGCTACATTAGGTAAGAAGCTAGTTATTTCTGTGAGGAAGGCATTGAGAGGTTGAGAAACTGCCGTCAGGTTGAGCTTATCAAAGAAAGCTATCAGAACAAAGATCATGATGATCCAGAAAATCAAAGAGGAGATCCATTTCTCCACTGGTAAATTCTGAGCTTGTTCTTGACTACCCGTTACCCAACCAGCAATTTTGTTATCGATTTTGGTCTTCTTGAATAGTCCTCCAAGGAAGCTGGAGAGAATCCAAGCCACTATCCAGCCTACAACTAGAATTGCAATTGCTGTTACTATGTCCAAAATTGCAATTGCTGTAAAATTTTGGGACACCATATTTACAGGATTTGCTTCAGTTTGTGCCAAAATATTTGAGGCTAACATCAAATTAGCCTGAATTGGCTCACTGATTGATTGTGTAATAATTTGCCAAGTGCCATTCATGCTTTTTTTGGGTTAATGTGACCTTTAAATTAGCAACCTGATGAGATTACCAATATATGCCTTATAGCTTGAAGGTAACTATGTCATTTAGTCAAGTTTTTCAGCAATTTATTTTAATTCGTGCCAGTGCCACTATTGTAGAGGATTGTATTACTAATAACATTCTCATGCACAAGTGGTTAAATCCAATGTTACGTTGTGAACCTGTGGGCAAATGGGATACATTTGTGGGAAGTCGTAGTAGATTTATCATAAATATTCCCTTTTTATATCCATCTTTAGATAGTGTTGTGGTAGAACGAGAACCTGGTTTAATTGTCTGGGAGTTTAAGGGTTTTTTTCGAGGTCGAGATCGCTGGGAATGTCAACCAGAAGCTGAAGGTACTTGTTTATTAAATCGTTTTGAATTTGAGATACCGAATCCTGTAATTCAATTCGGTTTTAATAAGTTTGCTGCCTCATGGACAAAAGCAGATATGGAAGCTCAACTGCGACGTTTGAAGAGAGTAGCAGAAGAACAATACTATCATAAATGTTGAAAGAGGACTCCAGTTATAATCGCGAGATTTAACGGTGAGACGAGGCGTATAAACGGAGCGGGAAACCTAAATTGTTAACAGATAATTAACCTGAATCCTCAAAAAAAGTCTGATAATCACAGGGGATTAAAAGCTCTGTCAATCTTAGATAATATTTAACTAGGGCTTGCTGATTAAATCTAAAAGTATTTACAGATAAAGGTTTTAGCCTTTTTTGGGTCTGTAATACCTTGGTTTTCAGCTCTTCACGCTCATGCATGGAGCGTATTTTAGGCGCATAGTTGGGCAGAAAAATCATTCTTACAAAACGCCCGCTCCTACTTCCTCGCTCCCGATCCGGGGTTGCACATTATGGAATGATATTGCCAAAAATTAGTTTAGACTTTGACTAAAAAAAACCATTAATTAATCATTCTAGCAATTGATTAATCCACAATCCAATTCAATCAAAAATCTCAAATCATTCGTCGCTGTGCAACGCCCCCGATCCATTTCTCCTGTCTCCTGTCTCCTGTCTCCTGTCTCCTACCCTCACCCATAAGACTTTCCATACGCAAACCCTAACTATTTATACTCAACGTCTTACCTTTCATCTGATGATTAAACATTTTTCAATTGACTTACATAAATGTTCTAAGATACATTTGATTGAACAATGAATCAATGTAATTTGTGGTGTGGGTTCGCGTTGGCGGAGCCTAGCGGCAGCTATATCGCGAACCCACACCCTCACTAATAATGATGATCCCACTCCTATAAAAAACCTCAATTTTTGACAGAGTGGATACCCTTGAAATCCTTACAAAAAATAGTTTGGAAGTGCTTGTCACCCCGTGAGGTAAACTCCTTATTTTCAATTTTATCTTCTTACTTTCTGCGCAGCACTCGGGTTAAATTTATCAAAATTTATGACAACAAATTGGTTTTCAACAATTAATAATTATAGTAGTCACCATGACTGTATTTGACATATCAAAAACTTAAAACTCAGACAACGAAAATTTTTATTTCTGCCTTCTACCTTCTTAAAAGAAGAGGTTTTCAACCTTAATTATTCAGTAAAAAATATTAATTTTAGCTGAAATAATTGAGAATTAACCTTCTTCTTTCTTGCTTCTTTTACCTTCCTGACCTGTAGACTACTCACAGAATAATTTTTGTACCTGTGGCTGGGCCTTTAGAAAATCTAGTCCTCTTTTTGCAACATCAATAGTCTCTACAAAAAATGTTTCAATACCTTTAGCATCAATCAAAATTTTATCTGTCCATTTAAACTCTTGCACCATTTCTAAAAATGATATTTCTCCATCACTAATCATTCGATTAACTGTATCAATAATATCGTTAGTTACTTGAGATACATTACTATCTGGAGAAAAATAACGACTAAATTGTTCTACACCAAGTTTGCCATAACGCGATTCTAATAATGTATTTACAAAATCAGCTTCAACCTCTAATTTATAATTTAAAATTTCCCGAACTGTATCAATATTTTCCTGAGTAGCATTTGCAGTTAAAAACAGTGACTTTAATTGCTCAGACTGTTCTCCTGTCTCAGCAAAAGTTACTAGATCGGCAATAGCTATGGGTATATTCAAACCGTCATAGGTAATTTTAATTTCATCTATAGCATCTGCTGGTTGAGCAGTAAAGATTAAAACACTACTAATAATTGCCAAAAATCCGGCAAAAAAAAGGTAGAAAAAATTTGATATTCCTTGCCTAAAATCACCAAACTTTTTGGATTTATTGTTCCACTGCCCTGAATTAAAAATATTTTTCATTCTACTATTCCTCAAAAATTAATAATTACATTTGTTCAATGTATTTTCACTCTTGTATATAAGGTCTGAAAGATGAGAGATGGGGTTCCCCAAATCTGTCATATTCAGTTATAAATCTTGACTCATACTAGCCAGTAATTGTCTAATTATATCTGCATCCTCTGCTTGGGGAAGATTTACTAGATAACTCTCTAAATCTTGACGAGCTTCTGCCCAAAAATTTAACTGATAATATAATACGCCTCGGTCTCGCTTTTCTACAATTGCATCAGGAAATAATAATAAAATCCGGTCGATAGCTGCAATAGCTTTTAACCCCTCATTTCGGTTCAAATAAATTCCTTTAAGATTTGTCAACATTCGTGCTAAAAATTGTTTTTTACTTACCTTTGCCAAAAACTGAGGTTGTAGCTCTACCGCTCGACCATAAATCCTGGCCAATCTTTCTTGACAATCTTGAGGAAAAAGAATTTCACCTCGATCAAAAGCATCTACATATATGCCAGCTTCTTCAAAATCAGGTCGAATTAAAAAATGTCCTGGCATTCCAATACCAACCATCGGAAAATTAATTCTCTTGGCAATTTCTAGATAAACTAGGGATAAAGTAATTGGAATACCAGTGCGTCTTTCTATTACTTGATTCAGAAAACTATTCTGTGGATCGTAATAGTCAATTGTATTTCCAGCAAAGCCTAAATCATCATAGAGATAGTTATTAATACTTTTAATAATTTGTAGAGGGTAAAGCGTTTCTGGTAGTTTTTCTCGAACTTCATCTGCCATGGTATCCAGAGCATTCAGATATTCATCAGGGTCAAATTCTGGTTCATATTCTAAAGCTAAATAAAGAGCAGCTTTAGCTAAATCTATTTTTTCATCAGGTTGATTAATTTCTGAATAAAATAACTGTCGATATTGGGAATAATTCATCTTTAAAATATTAAGTATTAGGTGGTAGTTTTGCAGTTTTTAACAATTAACAATTACCTCTCCTTGAGAGGGTATCTGTAAATAAAATATTAAATTCTGGTGTAGGGTGGGTTAGGCGCAGATTAATAGTTAAACTTCATAGTTGTCGCTATGATTAGCCGTAACCCACTAGAAGCAATTTTTTAACATCCCTGAAGATTTATTTTATAGATACCTTCTGAAAAGAAAAGGATTAACTAAAAGGAAAATTTTTGATTTTTTCCTCTTTAAAGGAAAGGCTTTAAAATTTAATTATTCGGTAAATGAGAAAGTTTACCTAATGGGACAAACTTTATAGGTGACAAAGTGCCTAAAAGTCAGTCTAGGGAGTGGAATAATATCAATGTTCTAAAAATGTATGAAATCCTTAGCAATTTATAATTTATACCTTTTTGAGGTAAATACTGTAACTCACCAATCTGACAGATATCTTGCCTGAGTTCTGCCTTGTTATTTATAACTATTCAACAGAAGATGATATTAAGTAGATGAGCATAAATAAAAGCAATATTAGAGGGCGGGTTTTTAGAATTAGATCGCGCTGAAGTCAAAGCTTTCGGTTAAACCTGCCCCTACAATTTTTTTACGTTTAATTAGACCTACCTACTTATACAAAATTGATAAATTTTTGCTACAAATAGCTAGGATATTTCTTAGGAGTCAACCCACCCCTAACCCCTCCCGTGGAGGAGAAGTCAGTCTGACTGAGTCAGAATGAATAGCTTTAATAGCAATTTTTAGGTCTGAACTTATCTTTTTCCTCCAAGAGACATCTCCTATAAAGTATTTTAATTGCCCTGATTATTCGTAACATTCTTTTTTCGGCGTTGCACAGTGGCGAATGATTTGAGATTTTTGATTGAATTTGATTTTGAATTTGATAATTGCTAGAACAATTAATATTAGGTTTTTTTAGTCAAAGTCTAAACCTCTTTTTGGCAGTATCATTCCATAATGTGCAACCCCCTTTTTTCACGCTTGGTATTATACCAATTCCCAAAAGTATTGCCCAAGTATAGCAATACTTCAGTTGTCAACTAATCAGCACAAGTAAAATCACTTTTTTGCTAATTTCAGCTAAGTTAATGTTAATTATTCTTATGTTTGATTCTCCCCCCACTACCCCATTACCATACTCCCCTGCTCAACAAAGTGTAGAAAAGTTTTTGAGAAATGGTATTACTTACCTAAAACCTAATAAGTAATAAAGTGTCTAAAAGTCAGTCTATGGAGTGGAATAATATCAATGTTCTCAAAATGTATAAAACCCTTTTGGATGTAAATACTGTAATATCATGTATCTTTAAATGCCCACAATAAAAATTTTAGGGAACAGGGAACAGGGAACAGGTAACAGGGAAAAATTTATCATAGAAAACATTTTTATTATGGCTAATTAATGAGACTTGATATAACTCGCCAATATGACAGATATACTACCTGAGTTCTGCCTTGTTATTTATAAGTATTCAATAGAACATAGTATTACTTACCTAAAACCTAAAAGCTACCACCTAATAGCTGACAAAGCGCCTAAAAGTTATTCTAGGGAGTGGAATAATATCAATGTTCTCAAAATATATGAAATCCTTGGCAATTTATAATTTATACCTTTTGGAGGTAAATACTGGAACTCACCAATCTGATAGATATCCTACCTGAATTCTGTTTTGTTATTTATAACTATTCAACAGAACATAATATTATTTATCTAACACCTACCACCTACCACCTTCTTCCTTCAAATACCATGACTTTTTCCAATTACCCAATTTCGTCTAAAGAAACGAGCTAAAGCTGATTCTTCTAAAGATAAATAAATTGGTCTGCCATGAGGACAAGTACGAGGGTTACGAGTAAGTCGCCATTGATTTAATAAATTTTGCATTTCTGACAGACTTAAAGGAGTTCCATTTCTAATAGCACTTCGACAAGAAGTAGCTACTTTAGCAGATTCTAAATCACCACCTTTACTCAGTTCAATTAAAGCTTCAGCACAGTCATTTCTTTTAGCTAAAATTGCTGGAGCAGTACGAGCTGCCCAAAGGAAATATCCAAAAATTTCTACTTCTATATTTAAGCGTTGAAGTTGTTCTATTTGACTAGAAGATAAATTATGCAAAATAATTGGTGGCTCTAAAGAAATTATTTCCCAAGCATCACATAATTTTTCATATAAAACTCTTTCATGGGCAATATGTTGCTCAATCAACCAAATACCACTCGGATGTTCAGCTACTATATAAGTATTGTGTAATTGAGCGATCGCCTTAAGTTCTATCAATCCAAATTCTTGATTTTTTTCTGCTGTATTATCTGGAGAAACTTGTATCGACCGACGAGTTTGATAATTCCCTGTATTTTCAGATACTTTTAATATTTTTTCCACTCTTTCTGACAAAGGAAATTCTGGCATTACTTCCATATTAAATTGTAATGCCTTAGCAATTACTAGCTCAATTTGTTGTTGCCAAAAACTGAGATTATGAAGATAAACTTCTGTTTTTGCCGGATGACGATTCCAATTTATTTGATGAGGAAAAATTTGGAAATGAATAAAACATATAGGATAGCGATCGCGAGGGCAAGTCCGCGCCAAAGAACTAATAATTTTTTGTTCTAATTCTGGCACTTTTACTACCCTCCCATTAATAGCAACTTTCACCCAATCAGGTCGTCTCCGATGACATCTATCAGGTAAACCTAAGACTAATTCTAATGATTGTCTATCCAAAAATTGAGAATCTTGATATTGGGAAAAATTTGATGTTTTGAGATTTAATTCTTCTGCTTCTTGCTCATCAATTTCTTGTTGAATATATTGCAAATCACTCAATCTTACTGTTGATAAAATTTGAGGTAAGATTTGTTTTGCCGTAGCGCCAGGACTAATTTGTATCCATAATTTACTACCCTGCCAAACTTGCCAAGTAACATCAGGATAACAAAGCGCTATTTGCTGAATAACTAATTGTATACCTCGCATTTGTTGTGCCGAAGAAGGCATTCCTTGACGACGTACAGGCCATTTTCCAAAAAGATTAGAAACCTTAACAATAGTACCAGGAGCAACAGCAACTCTTTCAACTTCAACAGCCTTTCCTTGCTCATTATAAACAACTCGCCAACCTTCATTTTCATTCTCGAAAAGAGGCGACTTAGGACGACTTAATATTTCCAAAGTTGAGAGATTAGCTAAACTATGAAGTGCTTCTCCACGAAATCCCAAACTGGTAATTTTTGTTAGGTCTTGAAAATTAGTAATTTTGCTCGTACTATGAGGATTAGCTGCTTGTTTTAAATTAGCTAAATTCATACCCATACCATTGTCAGAAATTTGCACTCGCCACTGTTCAGAAATGATAGAAATTATAATGCGAGTTGCACCAGCATCCAGAGAATTTTCTACTAATTCTCGTACTACTGCCGCCAAAGAATCAATCACTTCTCCAGCGGCAATTAAATTGACAACTTCTTTCGGTAAGGTTTGAATTTTAGATTGCATTTGCAGACACAGATTTGGCCACGGATGTACGGATTAGTCCAGTAAGGAAAATAGTCATAATGCCAGCCCGCGATTATTATCATAATACTGTCAAATCTGCTATTCAAAAAGACGGATGGAGAATCACTGAGGATTCATATCTTCTTAAACTTACAAGGAGGAAAAATTTATTTGTTGATCTAGGTGCAGAACGTCTAATTGCGGCAGAAAAAGGACTAGAAAAAATTGCTATTGAAGTCAAAAGCTTTCGGAGTGCTTCAGAAATGAAAGATTTAGAACAAGCTATTGGTCAATTTGTATTGTATGAACATATTTTAAATCGTTACGAACCTGAGCGAAAATTATACTTAGCTGTTTCTGAAGAAATACGTCAATCAGTGTTTGAAGAAGAAGCTGGAATAATATTAATAGAAGATCGAATATTACGTCTTGTTAGCTTTAATCCCACTAAAGAGGTAATTGTCAAATGGATACCCTAAATATTGAACTCAAGCAAGCAATTATTAAGGTTTTACAAGACTATATTGAATATATTGGAAATGACCCGGAAACTCAAATTCAATTAGTCATAGATGAGACTCGAAATCATTACTTACTAATAGAAATAGGTTGGCAAAATAGTAGACGAATTTATGGAACTCTAATTCATCTTGACATTATCAACCAAAAAATTTGGATACAACAAGATGGCACAGAAGAAGGTGTCGCCAATGAATTTGTTAATTTAGGTATATCTCATCAGCAAATTGTACTTGGTTTCAAAACACCTGAGCGACGTAAAATTACTGATTTTGCTGTTTATTAATAGACATCAAAGATAAATAGTTTAAATCTCATTTATTGCCTTGAATATCCTTTTTTAATCAAAGATAAATCTGATTTAATCATTTTAATTCCCCTGATTATTTGTAACATTCTTTTTTCAAACCTGTACCCAAAGTAAGAAAACAAACATAAATATTATTTATTTATTTTAAATATTAATAAGAAAGCTTACAATTTGGTTCCGTTACTACCGATCGCTCATTAAAATTAAGGAAAATCCCTGAATTAGAATTTAGAATTTAGTCTTAATTAAGCGAGTAATGATTTCAGACTCCTCCAACTCCGAACAATCTCACCCAAAAGGAAAACCTCAGAATCAACTGGAAGAGGAAGATATACGGCGTGATCTGCTGAGAGGCCGGGAGTTTACCCTGGCTGATGTTATTGGTCAAGAAGGCGGTTCTTTTATGAAAGGGGAATCTCCAGTTCCTAAACTGGTGCAGGTCAAGGCTGAAATCAATACTTTGATTAGCCAGAATTTGCGGGATGTCTCAGGAGTTTTAGAAGCAGTTCTATGTAGGTGGGTTGATGAAGATACAGCCCGAATTAGTAAACATCTAGATTCACCATTGCAAGCTTTATTAGGATTATTGAAATCCATTTTGGAGAATCCCCCAACTCTTCATGAGTTAGTACGTCAGGTCGATATGCTGTGGGGAGAAATGAATAATGAGCGACCTTATTTTCAGCGTCCGGGACAGCCACCTCACCCCGATGATGAATATACCCATGAATCAGTTTATCAACAACTTCTTGAACTGACCCGTTGCCTCAATTCTAAATCGTCTTAAACTAGCAAGGAGCAAAAATTTATTTGTCGATCTAGGTGCAGAATGTCTAATAGCAAATCCGGTTATCAAAAGGTACTTTTGTGACTTATGGCTATCATCAATAATTGACATAAAAATCACCTCTAAAAGGGGGTGTGGGAGATATTCGCTCACTCACACCCTCAGTAATGATGATTATCATTATTATAAAAACCATCAATTTTTTACAGAGTAAATATCCTTTAATACCAAATCCGGTAGCATCGGTATAAATAAAGCACAGAAACCGGGTTTATATGAAATGCCCTACTACACTGACATCTATCTCCCATAAACCCGGTTTCTTATAACACTTCCGTTGCCAAGCGAATTTGATATAATATCATGTCCGGATAATTCGTTATAAAAAAACTTTCTCCTTCTTCTCCTGTTATTCTTTCTTCCCTCCTGACTCAGTCCGACTGACTCCTGAGGACTCCGTAGTTATTTATTTATAACTGTTCAACCGGACATGATATAACCCCTTATCATTTTCTTTGTGGGTTTAATACCCCACCGTCAACTGGAGTGTTCAAAATTACTTGGGGGAGCGAATCCCCATGTAATTTTCCTCCTGTCTCCTGTCTCCTGTCTCCTGTCTCCTTCTTCAACTCACAATGGTTTTGAGGTTCTTGTCACCCCGTGAGCTTTACATCGTGTCCTATTTTCTACATAGGGCTGGCTGATTAACTCTCAAAGCATTTACAGATAAAGGCTTTAGCTTTTTTGGAGTGAAAAAAGTGCCAGCTTTTCGGTCGCTCAAGTTCAAAATATGAGGATTTTGAGCAGACAAGGGCGGAAAAATCAAGGGACAAATATATCCGACTACCTCTTCTATAATTCCTATTTCTCCTGACTCCTGACTCCTGACTCCTACCCTCACTCATAAGACTTTTTCAGCAAACCCTACATATCTTGATCTATACCCCAGATTGCTGCTCGCCTCAATCTGGCGATTTACTGGAACTCCCATCCAAATCTTGTCTCGGTCTGGGAGTTGATTAAGCTGTTGTTGAAACCAAGCTTCAAACTTTTCCTGAAGTAATCGCTGGCGGGTAAAATTATTCAATTGCGCTGGAATCAACTTTTCAACGCGGATAATAACATACACTTCTCCCAGGCGGATCGGTGGCCGAACTACACCGATTTGAGCTTGGCTACTGTAGAGAATATTAGCAAGAGTTGGATGCAGAGTGCCTAGCTCAACTGGCCCCATCAGTCCGCCAGTCCCTGCTTCTGGACCTTCGGAATATTCACGAGCCAGTTCGGCAAAGGATTGCTCTCCTTCTTCAAGGCGAAAATATAGTTCGTAGGCAATTCCTCCGTTTTTAGTCCGAATTAAGGAATAAATAACGCTATCTAGCTGGCTTTTGCGTTTGAGAAAGTAACGTTCTAGTTGACTTCCCCAAGTAGCTTGTTTAAATTTTTCCACTCTCAGCTTGCGCGTTGCCAGCCCTTCTAACTGTTCTTGGCTCATGCCGTATTGCTCCCGCCACGCCTCCTTTTCGGCTTCTGAGGTTAGCTCCCAATGTCGATAAAACTCCTGGCAAGCTTGTGCTGTCTCCTCCGGTGTACAGCGAATAGGGGCAATTGCTCGGTCAATAATGCTTTCGCAGATAAATTGGGGAATGAGCTTGTAACTCGCAAGCAGGGGAATTATTTCTTCAGTGGTTAGAGAGCGATCGCCGAGTGGTAAAGTTGTCATATCTGCTTACCTCCAATGATTGAGACTATCTGGTTAGCAAGATAGTGACAGGTACAAGTCACAGGAGACAGCATTCTTCTAAGATATTTAGACTTGGGGTAGGAAGCGGAGCTATTGACTATTATATCACTAGCACCGCTTACTGTTAATCAGCGACAAGCACTCAACTGTCAGATATTTCTCTAATAAAGTTATCCGATAACTGATTCAAAGGTCATGTTGAGGTCGTAGTTGGTGTTGCCATAGTATTGATAAACCTGGACGAAGTGATCGTAGCTTGCGAGGTCAAAGTTGTCTACATATGTGCTAAATGATTCACTTGAGGAACCACCAAAAGTAGAACTAGCAATGACCTCACCTGGATCGACTATTTGATTCCAGTTATGATCCTGAATTAGTCGGATGTCCGCATCACTACTCAATCCTGTCAGATCTACACTGATATCTACCCCATCGTTAGAACCACTTGCCGAGAAGTGGTAGGTATCAGCAGTATTAGAGTCAGTATAAAAGTCATTATCATCGTGGCCTACCCAGCCAAATTGAGTAATGGTTTCCGAATCGAGGCTACCCAGGGCAATATGACCCACCTCGACCTCCCTTGGAAGTAGGTTAGGAGCCTGTGCTGGGTCATTTGCTGGGAAGGGAAAGATTGGAGTGGCCGATAGGTCTAGGTCGTAATTTAACCAACCATCGCTACCAAGATCATAATGATATACTTGGGCTAAGTAGTTACCCGCAGTAACTTGATAGTTAATGCTGTCATCACTGTTTCCCCCGTTCCAAGAACCAGCAAGGTATTGGTCTGTATCATCTAACACACCATTATTATTTGTGTCCTCATAGAGTTCCAAATCAGCATCATCATTAGCGGTGATATTATGGAGATTCAAGTTAATACTGCTGGTCTGGTCAACGCTGAAGGTGTAAACATCATCAGTGTAATAATCATCGAGGTAAATGCTATTGCTGTAGGGGTGATAGGCAGGTGCCGATCCTACATCAAAGTAAGAAGTAACCATATTTACTCCTCCTTTTGGAGAATAAACTTTTAGCAATTGATATCCTCTGCAGCCCAAAGGCATAGAAATTTCTACCGAGCCTGAGCTGCCTCAGAGTGTTGACGTCTCATCGGGTGCTGCACCCACCCCTTTTGTTCCGCTCCTGGGAGGGGATAGGGGAGGGTGATGCTTCCCTCCACGTCCGTTTCGAGTCTCGGAATGTCCTCCCGCGACTAAATGTCTCGTTTACAAAGTATCAACAAAATACTTTTACTCTTGTCTCCAGTTGAGTGCGTCTCTCTCTTCCCAATTATCACTGTTTCCTATTCGGTGAAAACCCTATAACTCTGTACCTCTTTGAAAATGTTCAGGACTTACGCATAGAGTCGTTTAAGGTTCAAAAAAGTTATACTTTAGACTGATTAACGGATTCAGAAAATGAAAATTTAATAGTTAATAGCTCTAAATCCGGAAGCTCCTATACACCGCTATTATTATTATATCCTTCCAGAATAAATGAGCATTTATACTTAACAAAATTTTACAAGCAGCCTCTTAGAGCCGGATAGTCAAAGTCTATCATCTAAAGAATCCGCGCAGATTTATCCCGTGGAGTGTCGAAACTAAGTCGCGATTATCCGTTCTTAGAAACCTATGATTATCTATAAAGAATCTGTTCTATTCTTGCTTCAACCTGGCAACGTCGGCGTTATCCAGTCCACAAGCTGATACCGGCGTTTGCTGCGCAACGCTAGGGCGAAACGCGGAACGCGGAGCGTAGCTCTCACTGCCCGCCATAGCTAAATTTAACGATCTTATCAAGTCTCGTTCGCGCTAGCGTTGCGGAGCAATCACAGCTATGCAGTGTTCGCAATTAAAAACACGCTCTGATAAAAACAGAGACTCGCGATTCAGTTCCACACCTACTGCAGGTTTTAGAACTAGGAAACCATCTATCTACAATAATTAATTTAGAGCCGTACAACCGACATTTGTATTCTAACTGTCTACGAAACTCATAAAAACCCATGTCAGCAACAGCTTTAGCTAGCTTATGGTTAGCCATCATTCCTGATACATTAAGGTCTTCACCCACCCCTGTTGCTCCCCTCCCAGGAGAGGATGGGGGTGGGTTGTGGTTTTTAGCCAAATAAGTAGTTAGTTTATGCAATGTATCTTTTCTGATGTTGTCTATTTTACTGTGTAGTCTTGCTATTTTTAGTTGTGCTTTTCTCCAATTACTTGAATTGAGGTTGACCAGAAATTTTGTTAAAGCAACGCTTCCAAGATAACGATAAATACCTCAAAGCATACTGAGGGGCTGTTTTAGACACTTCATAATACCAATATTTATTAGGTTTAACCATTGCTACTAAAAGTTTATGCAGGTCGATTGCAGTAGGAAATTTAAGTTTGCTGTCAGGATTATTTGAATTGTGACTAAGGATGTTTCTAGTCAACCATAATCCCCAATTCCAAGCGTGACGAGATATACCAGCGTGTTTAGCAAGTAAGGTTTTTTGCTGCTTATTTGGGTGCAGTTCAGTTTTGAATCCAAGTAGCATAAACAGATAATCCCATATTTTATAGATAAAACCAGATTTTAGGCAACAGTTACAAGCCCCGCCTTCTTAAAAGAGTGAATACACAAGCAAAGATTAAGACAGCTAGAATGCCTTAATATTCCTTATGTTCGGTGGGTTACGGCGGACAGTTAATATCAAGCCTCCTCTTTCAAGAGGATGAAACAGAAAATTCCCTTCCACCGCTAAGACAACGCGATCGCTAAAGCTGCATTCTGCCCCCCAAACCCAAAACTCAAACATAAAACATTTTTCACCTGAGACTGACGAGCATACCTAACCAAGTCTAAGTCAAATTCTGCCTCATTTAATCCTACACAGGGAGGTAAAATCTGATGTTCGATCGCCACAAACAAAATGCAGCACCCAATGCTCCAGATGCTCCCAATGTGTTACCAGTCACTCCCCTTGTCGAACTAACTGCCACTCCCTGGGGAAAAATTTGCTGAATTAAATTAGCTTCGTGGCGATCGTTTAATTTAGTTGCCATTCCATGAGCATGAATATAGTGCTATCATATATCTTGTAAGGTGCGTTACGTTTCTAAAGCACTCTACTAGACATCTCCAGAAAAGAGGCAACAGCTCATCTGGCAACAGGGAGAAGTAATTGATAATTTATGGATAAGAATTGATTTTATTTTTGATTTTTGGAGATGTCTACTAGAACTCATCGATTACATCATTATCAATTCCAGATGAATGCTGGGAAAATATTAATTAATTTTTAGGCGTTGCATATTTGTGGGATGAATTGTATGCTTGGACAAAAAAGAAGTATGAAGTATTAAGGATGAGATTTACCTGTTCAAAAAAGATTCATCCCGCCTCTCAGCAGCGCCAATTTTTATATTACTCATAGCTACGATAACCCAGGCTTAATATCAACCTATTTTTTAATTTGTGAAGATTAAATAAAGATGAATCTTCAGAATTTTTGAAAATCTACTATAAATTTTAATTATAAGTCCAACGTATTTCCGTCGTTAAAGGGATTTTGTATATTTGAATCATTAATTAGCATCATTTTTTTCGATCAAAATTTAGTTGAAAATTAGAATTTTTGCACGCACTATATCCTGTTCAACAACACACTCTTTTTTGATATATGATTTAGATATTCTCTGCCTTATTATTTATTAATAATCGCCGTTTTTTAGTCTATGATTTAATGTTGTTTTTAAAATAAAATTTAATATCATTTATCTCGATTTTACTAGATTTTATGGGCATTTGAATAACTTATATCTTCATGTATCTTTGATTTGATAAAGATTCAGTAAAGATGGTGATTTACTCTTGCTTTATTTTGATAGAATTCGCTATTCTTAATTCAGAACAAATTAATAGGAGTTTTCCATGAATAACTTACATAAAAGTCTGATAGCAAGCAGTGTAGTTGCTGTAGGTCTAAGCATTAGCGAAGCTTCTCATGCTATCACCTTGATCAAAAACCAAGACTTTGCAGGGCCTCGTCAAAATGTGCCTTCACTATTTTATGATCTAGGTGATGGCTTAGAATTGACAGTTACTGCGGGGACTCACTCTGGTGGAGCTTCGGCAGATGCTCCTTTAAATGTTATTAATTCTGCTCTGATCGCGCAAAGAAATGGAAATAGACCTGGTATTGGTGTCCTTAGTGGACAACCTGGTGACTCACGTCAACTAGATGCTTCTGGTCCAAACGAATTTCTGCGTTTTACTTTTAATAAAAAAGTGACTCTATTATCCACTATCTTTGAAGCTGCCAGTAATGCTGGTGCAGGAGTTGACGAATTTGATCTTGGCATTGATGGTATAGATTTAGACATTAATGATACTTTCGCAACTGACACACTCCGGAATTTTCCTGGAGCAGGATTTCCCGGTGGAAGCGATCGCAAGGTAGATTTCAGTGGTGGTGTTGACTTTGATGGTGACGGAACCAATGCTCTATTCCCTGCCAAGGGTTTAGTGTTCGATTTCTATACTGACGATAGAAACGACGATTTTCGGATTAAAGAAATTGAGGTTTCTGTAGATGTACCAGAAAGCACAAGTATCTTAAGTCTTCTCGCTCTTGGTACTCTAGGTGCAGTTTCAACTCTCAAACGCAAATTTAATCCTTCAAAATTCATCAAGTAAAGAGCTAGGAAAAATGAAATGGTAGTGCATCAAGAAAGTGTGGGAATAATAAGATGATTATTGTTCCTAGCGGGACTTGAGTAAAAAATGCCTTAAAAATAGTTTTCAACCCTTGCTATGTAATACCAAGCGTGAAAAAAGAATGTTACGAATAGTAAGGGCGATAAAAATATTTTGCAGGAGATGTCCTTTTGAGAAAAAAGATGATTTACGGCTTAAAAAATGGTATTGAAGCAATTCATTCTGACTCCTGACTCCTGACTCCTGACTCCTAAAAAGTACCCTAGCTATTTGTAGCAAACATTTATTAAATTGGTATAATGCTTTAACGTCAAAATAGTCTATTGATTGATCTATCTAGGTTTTCCTGCGGAATGCTACGCAAAGAGCCATTTTTAGCCAGAGCAAGGAAAATACGTTGTTATCATTGAGTTTGAAGCCATTTTTAGCCTAAAAAATATTCAAGTCCCGCTAAATACTTTCAATCATCATGGAATGTCCTCTGTGTAGACATCAGAAAGCTCAGGTATCATGGAAAGACAAGTATTTGAAGTCAACGATATTATTGTCCTGAATGCCTACAAACTTTTCCTGCGGAATGCTGCGCAAACACCGATACTTTTGACAAGCTCTACTATCGTAGAAAAATTCAACCTGAACAAATGCCTATGGTTGATGCAGTAGTTGAAGAGGCATTAGTCGAACAGTTAATCTGGCTGATAATACGGTAGTGAGTTTGGTAAGATATGCCTCTGAAAAAGCACAAAAGATAGGCTTTTCATGGCACATAATTTGTCGGAAAAATCCTGAATTGAAAGAAAGCGAATATTTCAGCGAGAGTAGTAAAAGCGATCGCCCTTACTTCACAATTTTTTAGTTCTTCCTCAGATTGGAAAATTTAATTTCCTGAAGCTAAAACTAACACTGCATTCTGCCCCCCAAACCCAAAACTCAAACATAAAACATTTTCCACCTGAGAATGACGAGCATACCTCACCAAGTCTAAATCAAATTCTGCCTCATTTAATCCCACACAGGGAGGTAAAATCTGATGTTCCATCACCATCAAACAAAATGCAGCACCCAATGCTCCAGATGCTCCCAATGTATGACCCGTCGCTCCCTTTGTCGAACTAACTGCCACTCCCTGGGGAAAAATTTGCTGAATTAAATTAGCTTCATGGCGATCATTTAATTGAGTTGCCGTTCCATGAGCATGAATATAGTCAATATCTTCAGCAGATAAACTGCTTCTTTCCAAAGATTGAGCGATCGCTAACATTGCACTTTTGCCACTCAAGTCTGGAGCATTACCATGACTGGCATCATTTGTCAAACCAAAACCCCGGATTTGACCGTAAATTTTAGCCGATCTTTGCCGTGCAAATTCAGCCGACTCTAATAAAAAAACAGCAGCTCCTTCCCCCAACACTAACCCCTCCCGACTGCGGTCAAAAGGATAAGCACCTGTTTGAGCCAAAGCTCCCATTTTTCTAAATCCTGCTATACTCAGAGGTGTAATGGGAGATTCTACAGCACCCGCAATTACCTGTTGACATTGACCAGTTTCAATTAACTCTACGGCACGAGCGATCGCCCATATTCCCGTCGCACAAGCAGCCATTGGAGCAAGAACAGTCCCCTTTGCACCTATCTGACTCGCAGCAAAAATAGCAGGTTGATGTGGTAACAAATTAATAAATGAAGTGTCATCTTTTTCCAGATCGTTTTGCTGACCATCTCCAATAAGCTGCTTTTTTGCCAATTTTTCCAGCATTCCTTGATAGCCACGACTAGAACCGATGACTACACCACATTCAGGTAGGGGCAGTGTTAAACCTGAAGATTTGACAGCAGTTTCTACGACTTCCTTGGTTAACTGAGTTAAATTAACAGGTTGAAAATTTATTAAACCCAAAGGTAAGGGAGGTAATTCTGCAAAAGGTTGATGTAACTTAATAGCAGACTTACCCTCCAGCATTTTTTCCCAACTTTGATGAAGGTTTCCCAAAGCAGAAGTTAGACCGATACCCGTAACTACAACTTTCACAGTTAAGTTATGATTCGTTGCTAGTGCTTATGGTTAAGTTTTCCAGACCTTCAACTATTTTAACTGACTCAATGCGATCGCCAGCTTCAATATTATCAACAACTTCTTTCATCCCTTGTGTCACATAACCAAATACCGCATAGTTACCATTCAAGAATGGCAGGTCAGTTAAAGTAAAATAAAATTGGGATGAAGCAGAGTCAGGAAATTGAGAGCGAGCCATTGCTACAGCTCCTCTTGTATGAGGTAAAACAGGTGGCTGCGCAATACCAGCTTCTTCTAAAGTGTTACTGTAAACTGGATCTGAAGCATCTTGAGGTTTAATTTCCAGAGGAATGTAACGTTCACTAGAAGTTGTGGGATCTATAAAACCTCCTGTACCTAAATTATTTAAGGGAATATTGAGGTCTTTACTTTGAGGGTCGCCACCCTGAACCACAAAAGGTTGAGGTTCACGCACTACTCGGTGAAATACTAACCCATCATAAACTCCTTTTTGAACTAAATCAATAAAGTTACCTGCTGTAATAGGTGCGTTAATGCCGTCTACTTCTATAGTTATAGGAGAGGAATTCACAGTCATCACCACTGTTGCTTTACCCTTGAGCTGAGGTAAACTGCTGTACTTAGCATCTAATGTTGTTTGACTTGATAGGGTCGAAACTTCCTTATTAGGAACAGAGGTGGCAGTACATCCTGTCACCAACAAAGTTACTACTATGATTAATGACAATAACCACTGGCTGATTTTTCTTTGCATTTTCACTAAAATTATTATCGTGGACTTTAGACATTCAATATTGATTTTATAGATTTTTCCTGCCCTCTTTCAAAGGGAGCAAGAGTACCTATCCATAGTAATCTGGAAATTGTGAATCATCCCAAGTTAAGTCTAAAATCTAAATAATTTATGCAAAGTGCGGTCTAGTCATGCCACAAGAGTAAAGAAAGAAGAAATAAAGGAAAAAAATGATAGGGATAGGTAGCTTCTAGGATGGGAAAATAGCTAATTTTAGTCATCATTTTCCAATTTCTTGTTTGATCGTTGGTATTATATAGCAGTCGAAGGAAAGGGCGCGGACATCTCAAAAGTTTAAAACTCAGACAAAATAAGACTGTTCCTTCTTTCTTCTTCCTTCTTCCTTCTTCCTTCTGCTATAAGCCTTCCAAAGGGACTTGAAGAAACTTCGCCAGTTGAGCCGCTTCATTTTCTAATTTTGACAAGGCCAATGGTTGACCTACACGGGTAAGAGGTATTTTCCGACTATCTTTGAGACGAAGATATATAGCTCTACGGGGATTGAGACCTTCTTTAATATCTACCTGAATAGATTGCACATTTTCAGTAGGACAAGTAAATTCTACTTTACGATTCTTACCGGGAAATCCCCAGCGAAAAATTATCACCTGGCCTTTCTCTTGATTATACTCATTGTAGCCACCACCAACGTCCCAAATAATACTGAACCACAAAAAGAGTCCATAAAGGGTACCAAGCACACCATAAAATCCCATAGCTATTCCCTGGGGTAAAAAACTCAGTTGGCTAGGGTCCGCAACAAATAATAGATTAACTTTGAGATAGCTAGATATCCCTGATAAGAGGAAACCAATACCTCCCATACTAACAATTACAGCCCAGAAGTAATTACTGAGACGACGAGACCCAATAATTTCCTTGCGCAGTAAGCGATCGCCTATCAAAGTTTGAGTAGTCATAAACTTTCTATATTTACATACCATTCTCAATTTTAAAATTTTTTAGACCCAAAATAAATAGAGAACCCTTATGGGATATATTTAAAGATATAGGGGGAGTGTGGAGAGTGTGGGAAAGATGGGGAGTGTCGAGAGTACAGGGTCTGGAAGGGCCATTTAAGTTATCAGTCATCAGTTATCAGTACCTAAGGCTGTTTGCGCAGCATCACCTAGGAAAGTATTGGGATTGAAATCTGAAATATTCTCTTTCTCTTGGTCTCATGGACGCCAGCGAGGAGACCTCGCCATCCCACCCTTCGGGAAGCTGCGCTAACGACCGCTTTTTATCCCCTTAAAAGGGGAGGCTTGATCGCCAAAATTTTTCGGTAAGGAAGAGGGAAGAAAGCTTAAAAGATGGTATAATTTTAAAATTTTTTACGTGGGCTAATATTCCAAATGGGTTCTATAATTTTTTTTATATCTGAAATCTAAAGAAAAGCTTAAATAAATTCAAGCTACTCAGGAAGATAATTGCAAAATTTCTTAAACCTATATATACTTATGTTAACTTGCTTAAGAAAGCAAACTTTTTAACAAAAACAGCGGGAAGTCCCGTGCTCTCCCAAAGGGGAACATAGAAAAAACAGGGGGAGGACATCACCTCTGTATAAACAGCGACTCCTTTGCGAGTTGAAGAACCCCGCAGTGTCGCGTAAGCGCAACGTCGGGAGTATGTCAATAAAAGCAAGAGGATATAAAATTAGTTATGACTGTAGCAGTCGGACGCCCGCAGAGTCAACGAGGACCATTTGATGTCCTGGATGACTGGCTGAAACGCGATCGCTTCGTATTTGTAGGCTGGTCTGGTATACTCTTGTTCCCATGTGCATTCCTCGCCATTGGAGCATGGTTAACCGGAACCACATTTGTCACATCCTGGTATACCCACGGGTTAGCCAGTTCTTACCTAGAAGGCTGTAACTTCCTGACCGTAGCCGTCAGCAGCCCCGCCAACAGCATGGGACATTCCCTACTCTTCCTCTGGGGTCCAGAGGCTCAAGGAGACTTTGCTCGTTGGTGTCAAATTGGTGGATTGTGGTCATTCACCGCTCTCCATGGTGCATTCGCTCTGATTGGTTTCTGCCTACGTCAGATCGAAATCGCCCGTTTGGTAGGAATACGTCCTTACAACGCCATTGCCTTCACAGGTCCAATTGCAGTATTTGTGAGTGTAT
>NZ_JAAHGM010000030.1:0-90165 GCF_010692625.1 Okeania sp. SIO2C2 | reverse complement strand
TCCCATGGACGACGAGCCGTCGAGTCTGTTTCGTCTAGGCTTTGATTATCTGCGCTCTATTTTCACTAATCTTGACCACAAATTTGACGCTTTTCTCGACTCACTCCACTTTTTGTCCTGTACTTAGCCGTATTAGACCTCTCCAGAAAAGAGGGAGTAGGGAGTAGGAGAAGATAATTGATAATTTCTGTGTGATAATTGATTTGATTTTTGATGATCACGCCTATGTCTATTGTATAACAAAGGTAGGGAACAGGGAACAGGCAAAAAAGCTTAAGAAAGAGCAAGAAAAAAAACTTAAATTCCCTGTAGATATTCACGCTAACTTTTACACAAATGATACCAACAGACATGATATAACTTATAATTTTCTACTATTTAAAATAGAGCTAGTTTATCTATAAAATTAGGATAGGAGTAGGGAATACAAGTTGTTATAGTAGTCGAAGGAAAGGGTGCAGAAGTTCAAAAGTTTAAAACTCAGACAACGTAAGTTTTTTCCAACTTCGGTCCTTTCTTCTTCCTTCTTCCTTCTTCCTTCTTCAATTCACTCTACAAATCTTCAAATACCTTAAACATAGGCAAATACATAGAAAGCAAAATCGCACCAACCATAGCACCAATAACAACAATCATTAAAGGTTCTAACATACTTGTCAAAGACTTAACAGCTTCTTCAACTTCTTGTTCATAAAAAGCTCCCACCTTCATCAACATCGCATCTAACTCACCAGTTTCCTCTCCAATAGCCATCATTTGAACTGCTAAAGAAGGAAAAACTTTCTTTTCTTGCAGAGCTAAACTAATCATTCCCCCACTTTGAATTTCTTGCCTTGCATACTCAACAGACTCAGCGATCGCCGCATTTCCTGCCACATTTCTCACAATTTCTAGAGACTTCAACATTGGTACACCGGAGCGAGTCAAAGTACCAAAAATCATACAAAAGCGAGCCACTGCCGACTTCTCAATAATATCTCCAAAAATAGGAAGTTTCAGAAATATTTTGTCAAAAAATAGCCTACCTTGGTCTGTTTTATAAACCATTGTATAAACAACGTAAATAAAAATAATTGTGCCTATTGCCGTTACTTGAGGAATAGGAGGCCAAGTTCTACAAAAAGCACTAATACCTAACATAAAAACAGTAAAAGCAGGCAACTCAGTACCAATTTCTTCAAAAATTTTGGCAAAGGTTGGTAATAGAAAAGTCGTCATACCAAAAAATACTGCCAAAGCAATAAACATAACAGTT
The DNA here is from genome assembly GCF_010692625.1 of Okeania sp. SIO2C2. Classification (NCBI taxonomy): domain Bacteria; kingdom Bacillati; phylum Cyanobacteriota; class Cyanophyceae; order Oscillatoriales; family Microcoleaceae; genus Okeania; species Okeania sp. SIO2C2. Next base: position 88,910 of record NZ_JAAHGM010000030.1, on the reverse strand, counting down.
TTTGGATAAGACATAGCAGACTTAATTTCACTCAAAGTCTTAGCATTTTTCTCCAACATTACTGCCAAACGCTCAAGCACTTCATCAAGGACACCACCCACCTCTCCAGCAGCCACCATACTCAGAAATAACTCATCAAAACAAGCAGGATGTTTCCTCATTGCTTCTGACAATTCAGTGCCTTCTTCCACTTCTGCACTAATCATTTTTAGAGCATATTTAATCTTATAATTAGAGCTTTGTTCTTGTAATACTTTAAGACACCTGACCATCGGCACACCTGCATTAAACATCGCAGCAAATTGACGTGCAAAAACAGCTAAGTCCTTAACAGTAATCGTAGCAAGGGCGACGTTTAATTTTTCTTCAAATGCTTTTAATTGTTCCTCTAATCCACCTTTAGATTTTTTCCTGGCTAAATTGCTAGTCATAGTTTATTTTCCTCATTTTTTTAATCTTTAATAAACAACTATTTGCTTAGGTGGCGTGATTTTAAATTGCTTTTGAAAAAGTTTTTAATTATCATTAGCTTTACTCTGTTTCCAAATCAGACCTTAAGCGAAAAAACCTCTTTGATCAAAATAATTGGGTCGCGTAACCCTGCCTTTTAAGGCGAAATGTTTTTGGAGGCTTACTCAAATCCCCGTTACAAAAACAACTTCTGACTTCTGACTTCGTTAACTATCACCTACCACCTCTCAAGAAGTTTGTTTTTCATACGATTGTCAAAAGTACTTTGCTCAGTAGAATGGAGAAAGGAAGATTGTATGAAGTTCTTCTAATACTCCTCACTCCTCTACTACCGACAACTGATCGCTCAATAATATCTAACGACGAACCTTAGTTTTTTCTCCCTTCACTTTAGGTTCTGGACCAATCAAAGCTTCTAACTCATCTGGCTTTACCGCTTTAGCCATCACATTAGCCCAAGTAGCCTTTCCTTCTTTATATAAATCGGCAAGAGACATTTCCATAGTCTGCATACCCAACTTTTTACCCATCTGAATTTGAGAATAAAGTTGAGCATTTTTAGATTCCCGAATTAAGTTAGCGATCGCCGGAGTATTAATCAAAATTTCCTGAGCAGCACAGAGACCCCCACCAACTTTTTTCACCAAGTTTTGACTACAAATACAAACAATAGAATTAGCCAACTGCGACCTAATTTGAGGTTGTTGTTCTGGAGGAAAAACATCTAACATCCGGTCTACCGTACTAGAAGCAGAATTAGTGTGTAAAGTCCCAAATACCAAGTGACCTGTTTCTGCTGCGGTACTAGCCAAAGCAATAGTTTCCAGGTCTCGCATTTCTCCCACCAGAATAATATCCGGGTCTTGACGAAGTGCCCCTTTCAGAGCATTAGAAAAACTTTTTGTATCTTCTCCCTTTTGCCGTTGATGAAACAAACTCTTAACGTTAGGAAAAACATATTCTATAGGGTCTTCAACAGTGAGAATATGTTCAGAACGGGTACGGTTAATCAAATCTAGCAAAGCCGCCATAGTAGTTGTTTTTCCAGATCCAGTCGGCCCTGTCACTAGAAAAAGTCCCCTTGGTCGCTCAGTCATCTCCCGTAAAATCATCGGGAATCCAAGCTTATCAATATTAGGAATTTGAGAAGCCAAAGCACGCATACAAGCTGCCCAACTACCTCTCTCCCGATAAACATTTAAACGGAAACGAGCCAACCCCTTAACACCATAAGCACTGTCAAGTTCCCAATTTTGCTCCAAATGCTTACGCTGCATATTGTTGAGCATTTGGAAAATCAGATTTTGCACTTCCAGTGGGTCAAGATTTTCTCCAAACTGTGGCTGAGGCGTAAGTTGGCCAGTAATTCTAAAAAAAATAGGAGCGCGAGCTTGGATATGTATATCTGAACCGCCCTGCTCTACAAGGGACTCCAACACATCTTCAATCATAAAAGACATAATTTCAATCTCCCGAAAAACGTTGCATTTGCTATACTTAAAAAGTTAATTACTCCTCAACTACTCAAAGCGGGGTGTCATACAATATGGACAATATCGCCATTCTGCCTCTAATTCAGCATTACAAGACTTACAAACTAGATTCTGTTTAGCTTGGCGTTTCATTTCTGCCTCCAGACCAGAGTCAGTAAATGTTACCCGCTCCACCTCTTCAAAAGTGGTATAACCTTGTCGCACCAAATCCAAGCTATACTGCAATAAAGTAGTCATTCCTTCTTCAACTGCTACTTCCTTAATTTGCTCTGTAGGTGCTCTTTGAGTAATTAGAGTTTGTAGTCGCTCTGTAGACTTCATAAATTCATAAACACCTACACGACCTTTGTAACCTAGACCACCACATTTTTTACAAAGTTCGTCCCTTTCTGCCAATACCCTGCGGTCTTCAACTGGTATAGTATTTGCTCTGTAGAAAGTATAATCCTGCTCCTGAGAAGGAACTAAACCATAGCGAGTCAACTCCTTAGGTTCAGGAGTATAGGGAATTCGACATTCACTACAAACCCTACGCATTAGACGTTGTGCCAAAACACCCAACAAAGCGGCAGAGACCATAAAAGACTCGACTCCCATCTCATCAAGTCGAGCGATCGCCCCTGCTGCATCATTAGTATGTAGGGTTGTTAAAACTAAGTGTCCAGTTAATGCCGCCTCAATAGCCGTTTTTGCTGTTTCCTTATCCCGTGTTTCACCCACCAGTAGGACATCAGGGTCTTGTCGTAGAAATGCCCGGAGGATATTAGCAAAAGTTAAGTCTTTTTCTCGAATCACTTGACACTGAGTAATCCCAGGTAAAGCATATTCAATGGGGTCTTCTGCAGTACTTATATTAATACCCGGATCGTTTCGTTCTGCCAAGACAGAATATAGAGAAGTAGACTTACCAGAACCTGTTGGCCCCGTCACCAGAATTAATCCAAATGGACGACTAGCAGTTTCCCTCACTAAAGCCAAAGTATCCTGGTCTGTAATTAACTTATCCAACCCTAGTTGGGTACTAGAGCTGTCCAAAATCCGTAAAACAATCTTTTCACCATAGCGACTAGGTAAACTATTTACCCTAAAGTCAATAGTACGTCCCTTAAATACTTTACGAATACGACCATCTTGAGCTTGCCGTCGTTCAGCAATGTCTAAGTTAGCGATAATTTTGAAGCGGGAAGTAATAGCTGGGATAACTTTTTTCGGAAACCGAAAATATTCTTGCAATACCCCATCTTTACGCATCCGAATTCTGATAAATTCCTCTTGGGGTTCCACATGAATATCTGATACTCCCTCAGTCAGAGCTTTCACTAAAATTACATTAACAGCCTTAATCACAGGAGCATCTTCAGCTTCAGAGATGCTTTGTGCTATGTCCTCTACCGCATTCTCATCTTCAGCTTCTTCTAATTGCTGAGTCTCAAAAAATCCTGACTCCAGCTCTAACTCTTTTTCTTCTGCCTTTTTCGCAGCAACAGCGTCCTTTTTCGTTTGCTCGTCTAAGTAGTAGTTAATTAGGTGTTGATAATCTTCTGGAGTAATGACCAGACGCTGTAAAGTTAATCCACGATGTCTGAGAATTTTATTTTTCAGTTCATCTAAAGCTTGGAGGTTATCAGGGTCGGCCATTGCTACCATCACAAAGGGTTGCTGTTTTTCATGTTCATTCAGCAAATTTGACGGCAGTGAATCTCCAGCAAACTTCTCTAATTCCTCAACGAATGTACCTTGTGAACCAATTCTTTGAGTCAAAACTTTTAACATTTGGTTTTTATCTATTTTGCCAGCTTGGACTAACTGATTTGCCAAATGAGTTTCGTGGCTAAATAGTGGTATAATTCGGTTACGACGACAAGTTTCTATCGGAATTACTGTGTCAATTAGATAACATACTTGTTGTGGTAGAATTTGAGTTATTTCTGGGTCAAAGGCAGCTACACCATAGAAAATCATTAGTTCAAATAGCTGCTGCTTTTTGTAATGCCTCAGTAATTCTGGAGGTAAAGCTTGTCCTGTTAGAGCTTGGAGCAGATCTGTCAAAGATTTACCGGTTTTACGGCTTTCAACTTGACATTTTTGGAATTGTTCAATGTTGACATAGCCTGCTTGAACCAGTTTATTCCCAAAAGGAGAAAGATTGCTAAGGGCAACTATAGCGGTGCGTGAATTCCGTGAAGAGGTTTGGGCCATGACTGATAAATTAAATTCTCCTGAATCTAAGTATTCCCTAAGTTTTTGATGAAATTTACACCAGCTTAACAAGTCGTTAACTTAGTTTACTGATTAGGTATTTCCTGTTTCCTGGTTTAATATTGTGTCTGTGAGTATTTGAATAGCTTTAGTTAAGTTAATCTAGGGATAGTCTACAATTATACAAAACTCCTAAATTAGAATTAAGGCCAGTAATTACCATGTTACTGTAAAAACCCTAGCAATTTAATTCACATAGCATAGAAATACTTTCTCTTTTGTTTGATATAGCAGCTACAATCAGCTATAGCCAGTAAAAATATCGACCAGAAAAATGTCTTGGTTAATATGAAATAATTCGGTATAATCTGAAACTAGAGTCAAGAAATCTCCAGGGACACAATGTTTACGAAAAACATCAGGCCATATAACTAGGAAAGCCTATTATTTATTGTTGAGGTCTCAGGAACTACTTCAGAGTGACTGATATAGTATTGCAATCTATGTTAATTTTAAAGAATATCCTAACTATTATATAATAGACTAATGTTAATGGTTGACCAGTTCAACAACCTTAACCTTTTCTAGTTTAAAATCTGTAAAAGAGTCTTTGTCTTTAGTATAAGTAAGTTTTTTTAAGAGTGATAACCATAATTTTATTTGTGACATAGACTTAATTAGTAATATTAGCAATTTTTTAGTAAAGAAATTGGTTAGGTATTTTGCTAAAAAATTAAGTACCCTATAATTTCTATAAACCACTATACTTGCTAATATTAAGCTTATAAGCTTGGCGCTAAAAACCTGATAACTAATAAGTTTAAAGGTGGTAATAATTATATAGCCCAGTTAAAAATCAGTGTTTCCATAGTGCTTTTTATTCTGAATAAATCAGAGGAAAAAAGCAAAATTAAAAGCAGTAACAACCGTCAGTATCCAGGAGAAAATTAAATGGTAGGAGAGATACCATCAGCAGAAACAACAAATCAAGAAATACATGAAAATATGGAAGTGGTTGAGGCAAACGCAGAATTAGACTCATCTCAAAAACTTGAAAATATTGAGGAAGTATCTGAAGATAATGGTTCTGTAAATACAGACCAACAAAACTTCGAGCAAATGTCACAGAATATAGTCCTTTTAAAAGAGGCAAATGAATCTCTGCAAACTCAGGTAGAAACTACCAAAGTTCAGCTAGAAGAGAAAGATATTCAATACAAAAGACTAGCCGCAGACTTTGAGAACTTCCGTAAACGTACACAAAAAGAAAAAGAAGAACTGGATGTACAAGTCAAGTGCTCCACAATCATCGAATTATTACCAGTAATTGACAATTTTGACCGTGCTCGTTCTCAGATTAAACCAGCTAATGATGGAGAAATGAATATCCACAAGAGCTATCAAACTGTCTATAAGCAAATGGTAGAAACTCTTAAACGACTGGGAGTTTCTCCTATGCGTCCAGAAGGTCAAGAGTTTGACCCAAATCTACATGAGGCAGTAATGCGAGAAGCAACAACAGAATATCCAGAAGGAACTGTGACAGAAGAGTTAGTGCGGGGATATACTCTCGGAGATCGTGTCCTCCGACACGCCATGGTAAAAGTAGCAACAGCTCCAGAACCTGAAGAGTCTACAGAAGAAACTCAAACTGATCCAGAAGGTTAAACAGCAGTTCCAATATATTTTTGTTTAATCACCACACTTGGTAGGTTGTATTCAGAATATTCAACATCAGCTCAAAAAAAATATAGGTTTCAATAATTAATTATTAATTATTAATTATTAGTTCTCCTTGAAAACGGATAGGATTGACTAAAAGGAAAATTTTTTATTATCTTGATCAATAGGATCTGGCTAGGTTTCCTCAGCATCCCTTGACCGCTTTTCTCCTTTAAAGGAGAGGCTTTAAACCTTAATTATTTGGTAAAAAATTCAATCTAAATCTTATCAAGATTACTTGATTTGTTCTGAATACAACTTAACAAAGAAAACTCAAAAGAATTTTGACTATTTAAGAACGCCGAAGCACTATGGGAAAAGTAATTGGCATTGATTTAGGGACCACTAATAGTTGTGTGGCCGTCTTAGAAGGGGGCAAACCAATTGTAATTTCCAACTCAGAAGGTGGGCGTACAACACCAAGTATTGTGGGATTTGCGAAAGGGAACGAACGCTTAATTGGCCAACTAGCAAAGAGACAATCAGTAACCAATGCAGTAAATACGGTTTACAGTATCAAAAGATTTATTGGCAGAAGATGGGACGATACAGAAGAAGAACGCTCCCGAGTTCCATATACCTGTGTTAAGGGTAAAGATAATACTGTAAATGTCCAGATAAGAGGTAAGAATTATACACCTCAAGAAATTTCAGCAATGATTCTGCAAAAAATGAAGCAGGATGCTGAAAAATATTTGGGAGAATCTGTTACTCAAGCAGTAATCACAGTACCAGCTTACTTTACAGATGCACAAAGACAAGCGACGAAAGATGCAGGGACAATTGCTGGTCTAGAAGTACTGCGAATTATCAATGAACCAACTGCTGCTTCTTTGTCTTATGGGTTAGATAAGCAAGACCAAGACCGGACCATTTTGGTCTTTGACCTTGGTGGTGGGACTTTTGATGTTTCGATTTTGCAGTTAGGAGATGGTGTATTTGAAGTTAAGGCAACTTCCGGTAATAACCATCTGGGAGGAGATGATTTTGATAATTATGTAGTCCGTTGGTTGGTAGAGGAGTTTAGAGATAGGGAAGGCACAGACTTATCAGCAGATAGAATGGCGCTACAAAGACTGCGAGAAGCAGCAGAAAAGGCTAAAATTGAACTCTCTTCTACCAAGGTTACTAATATAAATTTACCATTTATCACTGCTGATGAAACAGGGCCTAAACACTTGGAGACCCAATTAACTCGTGCTCAATTTGAAAAATTAGTAAAAAATCTGACTCAAAGTACGATTAAACCAGTGGAACAAGCTCTGAAAGATGCTGGTATGACACCGGAAAAGATAGACAAAATTATTCTTGTGGGAGGTTCTACCAGAATACCAGCAGTTCAAGCAGCAATAAGTAATTATTTTAACGTTCAAACTCTTGATACTTCTGTTAATCCAGATGAAGCTGTGGCATCGGGAGCAGCAATTCAAGCTGGTATTTTAAGTGGTGAAGTTAAAGACCTTTTGCTATTAGATGTGATTCCTTTGTCCCTGGGGTTAGAAACTTTGGGAGGAATATATACCAAGGTGATAGAAAGGAATACTACAATTCCTACCAGTCGCTCTCAGATGTATTCTACTGCCGTAGATGGACAAACTTCTGTAGAAATTCATGTCCTTCAAGGTGAGCGGGCAATGGTTAAAGATAATAAAAGTCTGGGTAAGTTTTTACTGAAAGGAATTCCTCCAGCTCCTAGAGGGATACCTCAAATAGAAGTTAATTTTGATATTGATGCTAATGGAATTCTTAAAGTTAAGGCTTTAGATTTAGGCACGGGTAGAGAACAAAGTATTGAAATTAGTAATACAGGTGGCCTGAATGAAGCAGAAATTCAACGAATGCAACAAGAAGCAGAAATGTATGCGGAACAAGATATTCAACAACAAAAATTAGCAGAATTGAGAAATCAGGCAGATACTCTTCTATACAATTACGAAGCAACTATTAAAGAACATGGTGATTTTATTGATGAAAAGTTAGCAACAGAACTGGAAGAAAGTTATGAACATTTCAAGCAAGTTCTCATTAACTCAAGAACTGAAAATAATTATGACCAGTTAAATCAGCACATTGAAGAATTCAGGAAAAAGCTTTTTGCTTTGGGTGAAACTTTATATGACCAAAGTGGGGGTGAAAATATAGATTCACCAGAAAAAGAGAAGATTACTCAGCTTCATCTAGATTCAGAAATTACAGAAGAAGAAACCTCAGAAGAAGAAACTTTAGAAGAAGAAACTAATACACCAATTGATAGTAATCTTACTAAAAAGGAGGCCACTTCAGTTAAGGTTGAAAAATCAACTGAAGAACCTGAGAGTGAATTTGGAAAAAATCCATTCCTATAGCATTGAAGAAGGAAGAAGGAAGAAGAAAGAAGGTCTAATTGCTTATGGATAGTCAACTAACGGCAACTTGGTGTCCGATCGCCCTAAGTAATTTTAAGCACCCCAGTTGACGGCTTACCATCACCAACATAATTTTTTACAATCTTGAAAGCTCTATTGGTTAGTGGTTTTGATATTTGAGGAGAGTAGGAAGCTTGACTTTTAGCACTATCTATGATAGTAGATTAATAAATCCTTCTCCCTGCTCTTTGAAAAATAAATGTTAAGAAAGATGTGAATGGGTAAAGCATAGTTGACAGTGGGGTATTAAATCAGTGACTAATAAAGATAATGTGGTAATTAACTGGAGTAAGACTTTTATTAACAAAAAAGTCTATGTTAAAGTGGTAGAGTAGGGATAAATATGATATTGGTAAATTTAAGGTCAGATAACATGATCGCTCGATATTTTTAATCTTCAGTCGCAAAAAGTCCTGCTCCATAATAATAAGGTGGCCGTTAAATTGGCAACTTACTTGGAGTTTGATGAGAATGCGGATGAAATTTTTGATAATATAATAATATAAAATAATAATGTAGTACTTGCAGCTAACTCTAGCTGTAAGGTTGTATTGACTATATTTTAGAATCCCTGGCAATTTCAGGTAAATAGTCTAATAATATAAGATGAACACATACGAGTATCGCGTTATCTTTCTCCCAACTTTTGAGTCATCCCATAAGGTTGCCAAGTCAAGAGAGAAAAAACGTAAACCTTTTCTCGTGCGTAAGTCCGCTAAATGCTAAATTGGGCATATTGTTGTTTCAAACAAACTCTTAAGTTCCACGCTTGAAAACGAGGGGCAACCGTATATAAATGTAACTGAGGAATATACTTCCAAAACTTGTACGATCGGGCGGTAGTCTTCATAAAAATTTAGGAGGCTCAAAGCATTTTAAATGTTAGCATTGCGACCACTCAATGCCGAAAGATGGGAATGGCGCTTTGGGAATTGTTCTCAAAGCATTGCGAGATACTTCCTACGCTGATGGTTCTGCCGTCACGTTGCTATGAACGGTTTTCCCGACTTTTGCTGGGAATTGCCGAGCTTGATGTATCTGTTGGGTAATTCAAAGATAAAATTTAAAAAATACACATATTAACACTAATTCTAGGCAATCAGCTCTATGGCCAGCGATTATTATGAAATTCTAGGTGTTTCTCGTACAGCAGATAAAGAGGAACTAAAGCGTGCTTACCGTCGCTTGGCTCGTAAGTACCACCCAGACGTGAACAAAGAGCCAGGAGCAGAAGAACGCTTTAAAGAAATAAATCGTGCTTACGAAGTTCTCTCAGACCAAGAAATGAAAGCTCGTTACGACCGCTTTGGGGAAGCAGGAGTATCAGGAGCAGGAGCACAAGGTTTCTCCACAGATTTTTCAGACAGCTTCGCTGATATATTTGAAAGCTTTTTCAGTGGATTTTCTGGAGGAATGGGGACACAAGGGCGTAGGCGTACAGGTCCAGTGAGAGGTGATGACCTACGCATAGACCTGAATCTGGATTTCCACGAAGCTTTATTTGGCGGGGATAAAGAACTAACAATCAAACATTTAGAGGTCTGTGAAACTTGCAACGGTTCGGGTGCCAAACCAGGTACAAAACCCAAAACTTGTTCTACTTGTGGAGGGCAAGGCCAAGTACGCCGGGCAACAAGAACTCCTTTCGGTAGTTTTACTCAAGTTTCAGTTTGTCCTTCGTGTAATGGTACTGGGCAAATAATAGAAGAAAAGTGCCCAACCTGTGGTGGACGTGGGCAAAATGAGGTGACAAAAAAAATAAAAATTACTATCCCAGGAGGGGTGGATAATGGTACTCAGTTACGAGTATCTAAAGAAGGAGATGCAGGTAAGATGGGTGGACCACCTGGAGACTTGTATGTTTTCTTGGGGGTCAAAAAAGATTCAGAGTTTAGAAGAGATGGAATTAATATTCTATCTGAAATAAAAATTAGTTATTTACAAGCAATTTTGGGCTGTAGTCTGGAGATAAATACAGTTGATGGCAAAGCAGAATTAATAATTCCAGCAGGTACTCAACCAAATACTGTTCTAACTTTAGAAGATAAAGGAGTACCGAAATTGGGTAATCCGGTAAGCCGTGGCGACCATCTGATTACAATAGTAATAGATATTCCCACAAAAATTACTACAGAAGAACGTGAGTTGCTGGAAAAACTGGCAAGCATTAAGGGCGATCGTATAGGAAAAGGTGGCATAGAAGGGTTTTTAGGAAACTTATTTCACCAAAAATGATCAAGAAAGGGAATAAACAAAGGCAGAAGGCAGATAGCAGAGGGCAGAAGGAACAATTGGTTAGGGTTTTATACCTCAACCAATTGTAGACACCGTGTAGACCGTGGGGTTTTATACCCTTGTTCCCTTAGGTCACGGGCAGAGAGAGGACAGGATTCAACAATTAATAATTAATTATTAATTATTAACAATTACCTCTCCTTGAAAAGAAGAGGATTGGCTCAAAGGAAAATTTTTTCTCGTTTCTCCTTTAAAGGAGAGGCTTTAATCCTTAATTATTCGGTCAGAATTCCCTTCTGCCTCTTGCCCTCTGTCTTTCCTGATAATAATTGATTGGAACTATACTATTAAAAACTAAGAGATTGGAGAGACAATATTAAATTATGGATTATCAACCTCAAATCCAGCAGCAAAAAATACCAGATGCCCAAATAGATTTGCGAGGTACTCCCTGTCCAATTAATTTTGTCAAGACAAAACTACACCTGGAAAAGATGATGCCTGGAGAAATTTTGGAAGTTTGGCTAGATCCAGGAGAACCAATAGAGCAAGTACCTGATAGTTTGATAATAGAAGGTTATCAAATAGAAGAAATAAGCGATCGCTCTGAATATTTTATCCTGAAAGTACGTCGTCCGGAAACGGTTGTATGAGTTGTTCAGAAGAGGGTTCAAGAATTAAGAATTTAGAATTACCTCTTATTGAAAAGAAGAGGATTGACTAATCATAAAAATCTTTTCTTGTTTCTCCTTTAAAGGAGAGGCTTTAAACCTTAATTATTCGGTAAATACAGAAAAGTAAAATTTATCTAAAGTTCATCAAACTTACTCATAGCTATAGCTATCAAACTAAAATAAGTTTGTTCAGTTGTCTATCCATTGAGTCGTTATCAGCTACAATTAAGGTATGAAGCTAGTTGAACGTCATGTTATTAGCAAAATGGGTCATTTAATATAATGAAAAAAGTAATTCCTGATGTCTTGAACCAAGGAATAAAGGGTTTGCCGTTTAACCCTGTGGTGGTCGATCCACTGCGAACAACTAAGCTTTCAGACCTTTGAGTAAGTTTATGTTGAGCGGTGATATCTTAAAAACAAATAACGATTTGGTAGGGACAGTTGTCGCAGTCCAAGCAAATTTTTACCAAGTTAAGCTCGATACAAAAGATGATTTGGTAAAAAAAACTACAGAAAATTTTACCCAACTCCTGTGTACCCGCAGATCGCGATTGAAGAAAATTGGCCAGAAAGTCATGGTGGGCGATCGCGTGGTGATAGAAGATCCTGACTGGACAGGTGGACGAGGAGCTGTTGCTGAGGTTTTGCCCAGAACAACAGAATTAGACCGTCCTCCTGTAGCTAATGCAAATCAGGTAATGTTAGTGTTTGCTATGGCAGAACCAGATTTAGACCCTGTTGCTTTGACGAGATTTTTAGTGAAGGCGGAGTCAACAGGTTTAGAGGTATGTTTATGTTTGAATAAATGCGATCTTGTCACACTAGAGCAAATAGGGAGATGGCGCAATAAAATTTCTCAGTGGGGTTACGATCCATTTTGTATTAGTTTGGAAACAGATGTAGGTTTGGGGATAGCACAAAATAGTTCGCCTTCTCTGTGGGAAAAACTGAAAAATAAAATTACCGTAATTTCTGGTCCTTCTGGAGTTGGGAAGTCAAGTTTAATTAACTATTTGATTCCTCATGTTAATTTAAGAGTAGCTGCAGTATCAGGAAAGTTGTCACGGGGACGACATACTACTCGTCACGTTGAATTATTTGAGCTACCGACTGGGGGTTTATTGGCAGATACGCCTGGTTTTAATCAACCACAGTTAGAGTGCGAACCTTTGGAGTTAGGGTATTTGTTTCCAGAAGTGCGACAGTATTTAACAGCAGGAAGTTGTCAATTTAGTGATTGTTTGCATCGGGATGAACCTAACTGTGTGGTCAGGGGTCATTGGGATAGGTATGAATATTATTTGATGTTTTTAGAAGAGGCGATCGCGCATCAAGAAGCTTTGCAACAAAAACCTGATGTTGAGTCAAACTGGAAGGCAAAAATGAAGTCAGGCGGCGAACAAAAGTTGGAACCTAAGTTAGCTAGCAAAAAGTATCGCCGTTCTTCGAGAAGATTACAGCATCAGCAGTTACAAGATTTGTGCGAAGAATTCGATGAATTTTAGTAGCTTTGTAGGTTGGGTTGAACTTGGGAAACGCAACATCAATCTTAGGAATTAAATCTTACATAAATATAAGGAATGTTAGCGCAGTTTATGTGTAGGATAAACCCAGCATCAATCTCAGGAATAAAATCCCACATCAATATATTTTTGTTGGGTTGCGCGATCGCTTAACCCAACCTACAGTATTATAATTAATGGCGTTGGTAAATTATATCAAATCCGGTAGCATCGGTGTAATTAGATAGTTAATCTAGGAGTCAGGAGTCAGGAGTCAGGAGTCAGGAGGGAAGAAAATTTAGAAACATTTGCTCTTGGATGAAGATGAAAAATTTTTTTATACCGAACCCGAGCGGATTTGATATTAGGGTATAATGTTTCCCAAAAGTCCTTATAGGTGAACTTTAATGCAATGTCCTGAATGCCAATCAACTCACGTTAACAAAAATGGAAAAAACAAAGGAAAACAGAATTACATCTGTGTTGATTGTCGAAGACAGTTTTTAGACTGTTATCAAACACAAAGAAGCTCCAAAAGATGAGCTAAAACATGAATATCTAACTATGTACGTTAATGGTATGGGTTTGTAGGTTATATCATGTCCGGATAATTAGTTATAAAAAAAAGTTTCTCTTTACTTCTTCTTCTTTCTTCCCTCCTGAATCCTGAATCCTGACTCCTGACTCCTTCGTCGTTTATTTATAACTGTTCAACCGGACATGATATTACTCTAAGTCTGAAATTATGCTGGGAGATGAGAGTGAAATTATTAATTCACGCTTCTTAAATTCAGAGATATTCCTGTACCATTCACTCAAAAACTTCTAACTGTTTAGCGCACGCATTCTTTCCTCATCATACCTTCATTTATCAACGCCGTATTTCGGCGTTGGTAAATTACAGGATGAAATTTGTAGGGGCAATCCCCCAATGATTAACTGAGGTTGGTTACAGAGCGCTACCCAAAAATATAAATCATCCCATCAATTACCAACGCTGAATAATATACAATCACTGGCTAATAATCGCTTAAAACATTATTGAATCCTAATAATTACTTAATCATTGAAATCTTGCATAACTATAGCATTTTTTTTCAAAATGGTATAACATCATCAAAAATTACTTCACTTTTGACCAAAACATTATACTGGCTATGTAATCGGAATTTCCATGACAAACTCTGCTCCCTCACCAGGGGTAGAAATACAACTCAACTTTCCCTTGTGTTTTTCCACAATAATTTGATAACTAATAGACAAACCTAAACCAGTACCTTTCCCTGCCGGTTTAGTAGTAAAAAATCGCTCAAATAAATGCTTCTTAACTTCCTCATCCATACCTAAACCATTATCTATAATCTTCACTGTAACTTTGTCTGATGTAGCTTCTGTTTTAATTTTAATAGTAGGAGTTTTATCTTGGCAATTATCATTTTCAAAAGCCTCTTCTAAAGCATCAATAGCATTACCAATCAAATTCATAAATACCTGATTTATCATACCAACATAACATTCTACTAAAGGCAATTCTCCATACTCCTTATGAACTTTAATTTCAGGTTTTTTTCCACGCCCTTTAAAACGATTTTGGAGAATTACTAAAGTACCATTAATACCATCATGAAAACTCATCAGAGTTTTTTTCACGTCATCTTTACGAGAGAAATTGCGCAGAGAACTCACAATATCACTAATTCTTTCTGTCCCTATTTGCATTGCTGATATTACCTTGGGCAAATCATGCCTCATAAAATCTAGATCTATCTCCTCAAATTCTTGTTTAATGTAATCTGGTGGATCGGAACAATATTCTTCATAAAGATTTAGTAAATTCATCATGTCTTGAACATAATGATTCAAATGGACTATATTTCCATAAACAGAAGTTATAGGATTCTTAATTTCGTGAGCAATTCCTGCTATTAATTCACCCAAACTAGACATCTTTTCACTATTAGTTAAAGTCGTCTCCGCTTCATTCAATTCTTGCAAAGTATTTTCTAATTTTCGCTTTTGTTGTCTTAACTCATTTCGAGATTGCTTTAGTGCTGCTTCTGCATTTTTACTCTCAGTAATATCTGTAATAAAACCTTCTAAAGCTATTAATTTTCCTGACTCCGAAAATACTCCTATTCCCTGTTCCCAAACCCATTTAATTTTTCCAGTTTTAGTAGTAATTCGATAAACTACTTGATAATGCTTATTTTCCTGTACAGCAAACCGTATAGCATTCCATAAACGTTGTCGATCTTCTCGATGAATTAATTGTGATAAAAATATTTTCTGTGAACCAAAAAAATCTTTGACTCGGTAACCAGTTAATGAATAGCAACCTTCACTTACAAATTCCACACTTCGATGTAGATCGTTGCAAAAACGATAGGCCATGCCTGGCAAATTACTCACTAAAGTAGCTAATTTTCTTTGACTTTCATATAAAGCTTTTTCTGCATGTTTGCGTTCAGTAATATCTGTAATAACTGTTAACAAACAAAGTTCATTACCAATATCAATAATCTCTGCAGACAACAACCATACTCTAATTGCACCAGATTTAACTCTGAACTCGTATTCCTGATTTTTTACAACTCCTTGCTGTTGTAAGTTCTGTATAAATTCAGTTCTTGCTTCTGGATATACCCATATTTTCAACTCTTGTGCAGTCAAACCGATTATTTCTTCACGGCAATAACCCATTATCTTCAAAAAACCATCATTTACTTCGATAAACCGCCCATTCTCAAAAGTAGTAATACTGATCGGGTTGGGACTACAACGAAATGCTTTTGAGAACTTTTCCTCCGATAATCGTAACTTTGCTTCTACTTGTTGACGTTCAGATATCTCTTTCTGTAATCGCTCAACTACCTCCTGTAGTTCAACTGTTCGTTTTTCTACCCTCTTTTCTAACTCCTCATTTGCCTGCTTTAATGTTTTTTCTTTTAACACCCGATTGCTAATATCTAAAACTACTGCTTGCCAACCATCTCTACCATCAAACTTCATAGAAGTTAAGAAAACTTCTGCCGGAAATTCAGAACCATCTAAACGTTTATATCGCCAATTAAAATGACTTATGCCTCTGTGTAATGCTATTTCTAAATAACGTTGAAATTTCGTACTTGAATTTTCTTTTCCAGGCTGTTTTATAGGGCTGAATTGCCAAGGGAGTTTTCCACATAAATCTGATTTATTAGTGCAGCAAAATAATTTTAAGGCAGCAGAGTTACAATCAATAAAACCTAGTTCATTTATGAATAAAACCGCATCTTGAGTAGATTCATATAAATCGCGAAACTTTTTTTCTGAAGCTTGTATAGTAGCAATTAATCCTGTTTGGATAGCTCTAGCTTGTTTACTCTCAGTAATATCTCTTGTCACTTGAGAAAAACCCCGTAATTGTTCGTTATTATCATACAAAGCTGTGGTAATTACACTAGTCCATAATTGCGTTTTATCTTGCCTCAAACAGATATTTTCTCTCACAAATTTACCTTTTTCTTGAGCAATTTTTAATTCTTTCTCTGGTAGGTGATTTTTAATATCTTTTTGAGTATAAAAAGTCGATAAATGTCTACCAATAACTTGCTCGTATTGATATTTATAAATACGCTCTGCTCCAGAATTCCAGCTAACTATATATCCGTCAGCATCCAACATAAATAAGGCATAATCTTGAACACTTTCTATTAATAATCTTTGTCTTTCTTCGTTTTCTTGCAAAGCAACTTCTGTCTGTTTACGTCTGGTAATATCTTCAACAAATCCTTCATAATATAAAAAATTTTTCTGGCGATCGCGAACTACCCAGGCATTTTCAGCAATCCAAATTATTGTACCATCTCTGCGATAAATCTGGGATTCAAATTCGGAAACTTCTCCTTTTTCTCGTAAAATATCAACAAATTCGTCACGTCGCTGAGAATCTACATAAAGTTGATTTTTAATATCTGCCAATGCAGCAATCATTTCTGTAGAAGAGTCATAACCATAGATGCGAGCTAGTGTAGCATTAGCGCTAATGTAGCTTCCTTCAACTGTTGTTTGGTAAATTCCTACAACTTTATTCTCAAATATACTGTGATATTTATCTTCCATTTGCTGTAATGTCTCTTGGCTTTTCTGACGATTAATCATTCAAATTTCCCGTTCCAGATTGATAATTGTATATAACTATTTTTACCTACTGAAGAAGTTTATTATTGAATTAATGTACCCTTTTAGTTATTATATATCTTGACATATTTATAACTTTTTGGCTTAAATATGTTACCATTATCTTAAAAATAAAATTACTGTAGAGAAAGTTGGAAATAAATGTATTTGACTTTTGGCTTTTTTTTGTAGACTTATGTTTGATTGTGGAAAATATTCTTTTCAAAGATATATATACAAGATAAACATAAGATAATTAGATAGTGGAAAAATGTATATTTACTTTTAGATATGACTGGTTCTATTGCTCAAAACCAACAAGGTATATCAATGATTAACTCTTCTACTAATGAATGGCCAAGTTTATTACAGCAGTTACTTGATGGCCAATCTTTATCTTCATCTCAAGCATCGAATTTAATGCAAGGATGGCTGCAAGAAGAAATTCCACCTGTTCTATCAGGAGCAATTTTAGCTGCCCTGCAAGCTAAAGGTGTATCTGCTGAAGAATTAGCAGGTATGGCAAAAGTATTACAGTCTTTATCCTTGACAAAAGAAGATGGCGATCGCTCTGTTCCCATCACCAACTCCAAATATCCAGTCATTGATACTTGTGGTACTGGGGGAGATGGAGTTTCAACATTCAATATTTCTACTGCTGTTGCCTTTGTCGTAGCTGCGGCCGGAGTGCCAGTAGCTAAACATGGAAACCGTTCTGCTTCTGGTAAAGTTGGTTCTGCTGATGTATTGGAAGCATTGGGAATACGTTTGAGCGCTCCCACGGAAAAAGTAATATCCGCAGTATCTGAGGTAGGAGTAACTTTTCTGTTTGCACCAGGTTGGCACCCAGCAATGAAATCTGTAGTTCCTCTACGTCGCACTTTAAAAGTACGAACTGTGTTTAATCTTTTAGGTCCTTTAGTTAACCCTTTACGTCCTCAAGGTCAAGTCATAGGAGTGTTTAATTCTCATCTAGTAGAAACTATAGCTCGAGCTTTAGGAATATTGGAGGTAGGATCGGCGATCGTTCTCCACGGCAGAGAAAAACTAGATGAAGCTGGTTTGGGGGATATTACGGATCTGGCTATTTTATCTAATGGTGAGGTACGAATGACAACCGTTAACCCCCAAGATTTAGGATTAAATTTGGCTCCCATAAGTGCCTTACAGGGTGGGGAGGTAGAAAAAAATGCTGAAATTTTACAGAATGTTCTCCAAGGTAAGGGGACTTCTGCACAGACAGATGTAGTTGCTTTGAATAGTTCTCTAGCGCTACAAGTAGCAGGTGTTGTACCACTAGAAGCTCATGCAGAAGGTATTGCCAAAGCTAAAGATATTCTCCAGAGTGGAGCAGCTTGGTTGAAGTTAGAGCAGTTAGTTAAGTTCTTAAATGATTGAAGAAGGTTTTAGGTTTTAGGTGGTAGGTTAGGTAGGCTGAAAAAGCTTACCAGCCTTCTATACTTACTACTGTAGACGCAGTTGAGTGGTATTATCAAGCAACTCAAACAAATATTTTGGTGTTGCTGAACTGAGGGATGAATTTTTGCTGAATATGTAATATCATGTTCGGTTAAATACTTACACTTTGGAGGAGGTAAGGCAGAAGGAAAGAAAAGGTTAGAAGGGAAAAGGTTTTTTTATCACTGATTATCCGGACATGATATTACATCCTCTACACTCCCCACACACATTACTATGCACCACCACCACCTCCTGTTCTTCCATCCTGACCAAAAAATAAGGTCTCAAGCCTCCCCTTTCAAGGGGATGAAAAAAAATAGATTCAGTATTTCAAGCCTCCTACTTCAGTAGGAGGTACTGATAACTGATAACTGAAATGACTCCTGACTCCCCCCTTAACAGACATGAAATTAGCTATTAGAACGTGCTCGTAACTCCACTACATCTTCCTTAATTGTCATATCATAACCACCAAAAAAGTTTTGTCCTAGCAAACCCTTTTCTTTATCTGCTGGAGCAACAGCAACATTAAACTGGTTAATTGTTAAACCTCCAGCAGAAATAGAACTGACGATACCAACTCCTAGTTCTACATTTTTACCATCAGCTAAAGTAAAAGTTCTTTGCTCAAAAGGCAAAACTTTCAAAGCTGTTGCCATTTCTTGAGTAATTAAAGTAGAACTAGCACCAGTATCTAAGATCATTTCATAAGTTTGATTACCATTAAAAGTAACATCAATTACAGGAGTACCACCCCGACGACTTTTAATCGGAATTTCGTATATTCCTTCTGTGGTACTCGAAGTTGATACTTCTTCAGGTAACTCTTCTGGAAACAGACCACAAACTGATATTGTTAAATCTCTCCTATTTCCAAATTCATCAACCAGAAAACATCCTGGATATTCTTGGGCGATCGCAACTGCAGTATAACCAAGGCGGCAAAATCCTGTTATAGAAAGTAATGTTGTCAGCAATATTGATTGTATTTGCCCAAATCTTGTTTCGACCTGTTGCTTTTTTTCAGTATTTGATTTCATCTGCTTTACCGGACTTCTATTACTAGAGTTATGGAGTGAATAATTGTCGATCATAATTACTAAATTTTTTAAGAATTTTAACTATTTATTTACTGTAGTATTTAATGGCTTAAGTTAATTTTATCTTATTTGAATAGTGAGTGTAATCTGTACTTGTTACTACTACATTTGTTGTTAAGTTCATATATTCTCTATCAGATAATCTTGAAAGATATCGAGCCACTATAATTTTTAATTTAGCGGTGAGATTGGGTGTATAAACTGCGCGGGAAATCCACGCAGACACCCCCAGTGCGAATTTCAATCAGCCAATAATTGAGCGGTAGCGAATCAATCCAGTATCATAAATAGAGAGTTAATAGCGGTGGGGCACACCGCATGATCAAAAGCTTGTGAAGATGGTCTGGCGGAGGGTACAACTCAGTTTATTTGATTTGTTACCAAGCTTACGAATCTGTAAAACAAGAATCTCCCTTTATAATCTCTGATTTAAGGGTGAGAGTGTCAAAACCTAAGTAGATATTTTGAGGCTATCTTTAAATACTAATTAATTGAGAGGAATTAAAATGTCAATTTCAGCTCAACCTGCATTACTGGTACTAGCAGATGGAACTACTTACCAAGGCTTTTCCTTTGGTGCCCCTGGAACTACTATTGGAGAAGTAGTATTTAATACAGGAATGACTGGTTATCAGGAAGTTCTGACAGACCCTAGTTATTGTGGGCAAATTGTTACTTTCACTTACCCAGAGTTGGGAAATACAGGGGTAAATCCTGAAGATGAAGAGTCCAATGAGCCACAAATCAAGGGTGCGATCGCTCGTAATATTTGTCCACGTCCTAGTAACTGGCGCTCAACTCAATCTTTGTTAGAGTATCTTCAAGAACATAAAATTCCTGGAATTTATGGTATTGATACCCGTGCTTTGACCAAAAAAATTCGGACTTTAGGAGCAATGAATGGGGCAATTTCTACAGAAATTCTAGACCCAACTGAATTGCTACAAAAAGTTCAGTCTGCCCCTAGTATGGCAGGATTGAATTTAGTTCAGGGAGTAACAACTAAAGAAGTTTATCAATGGTCTGAACCCACTAATGCAGCTTGGGAGTTTAATCCTTCTGTTTCTGGTTACAGTGGAGAACAATATACAGTAGTGGCCATTGACTTTGGAGTGAAAAAAAATATCCTAAGACGTTTAGCTAGCTATGGTTGTAGAGTTGTAGTTGTTCCTGCTAATACGCCACCAGAAGAAATTCTCAAGTATAACCCTGATGGTATTTTCCTGTCCAACGGCCCAGGAGACCCCGCTGCTGTGACTGAAGGTATTGAGACTACTAAAGAGTTACTTAAATCATCTAAACCTGTTTTTGGTATTTGTATGGGACACCAAGTCCTCGGTCTTGCTTTAGGAGCCGACACTTTTAAATTAAAGTTTGGCCACCGTGGTCTCAATCAGCCAGCAGGTTTACAGCAAAAAGTGGAGATTACAAGTCAAAATCATGGATTTGCGATTCATCCAGATTCTTTAGCTACTGAGGTAGAAATTACACATCTTAACTTGAATGACCAAACTGTTGCCGGTTTACGACATAAATCTTTACCTTTGTTCTCAGTACAATACCACCCTGAAGCCAGCCCCGGTCCCCACGATGCTGATTACTTGTTTGAACGTTTTGTCCAGGTAATGCAAGATGAGCGGAAAGCTAAAGCCTCGAAATCAAAGTAGGATTTTGCCTGCAAATTTTGTGTATTCCTTACTTAAATTAGAGTTGTTGGGAATTAAGCTAAAAAAATGGCTAAAACCCTTATTGGTCAAAGTTTATAGCGTTTTTCAGCCCTAGAATCATGAACAGCTTATTCTATAAGGTTTTGAGCATTGTTCAATTGTTATTTCCCAACAACTCTATTGTACAATTTTTTTTTGCATCATTTGTCTTTCAAAATAAGTGATCTTTAGGAGTAGACAAATTTTACATAAAAAAGTATAATTGATATTCGACTTATGCAAAATCAAGCTAGGAGGGTGTTATTCCTGAGCCTAAGCCATTAGCCCTGACTGTTAGCCTGAGATGCACTCATGAAGAGAGGAATAACTATCAGCTATTCCGCCTAACAGGGTTACTAGATGCCTTTTCAGAAGGTACTTTTAACAAAACGCTGAAGACAAAAATCGATCAAGGGCCAAAAAACATTATTTTGGATTTGTCCAAAATAGACTTTGTTGATAGCTCTGGGTTAGGAGCACTCGTACAACTGGTAAAGCATACCAAACAATATGAAGAAGGTACGTTGCAAATAGTTTCCAATGCCCGTGTCAATCAAACTGTTAAATTGGTTCGTTTAGAGAAATTTTTGTCTTTACGCTCTTCATTAGATGAAGCTATAGAGAATGTCAAGATCTCTTGACAAGGCTAGGCAATGACCGACTGTTTAATATAGCTATAGATGCTATCTCCCGTCAAAAATCAAAGGGCGAGACGGGAGTTGGTCAAGCCTGATTGAGATGGAAAAAACTAGAAAGATTGTGAAAACAAAATTTGGCCTGTCTTGTTAAATAGAAATTAAAACTTAAGTTAAGCAAAAATTTTTCTACGGGGATATTAGAAGAAAGACAATTAATATTTTATCGAGTAGAAAAGCTGGTCTAACAAGGAGAATGATCGGTTTGCAACAATTAAACCTTGTGGCACTAACACCAACAGAAATTCAAAAAACTACACCCTCAGCTTGGGCATATCTGGGGGATGCTATTTATGAATTGTATGTTCGGAGCTACTACTTAATACCAGCTAAACGATCGCGGTCTTATCATCAACTGGTGGTAGCGCAAGTTAGAGCAGAGAGTCAAGCTCATCATTTACATAATTTAAAACCTCATCTTACTAGTTTAGAGTTAGATATTCTCAAGCGAGGACGCAACGCTGCTTTTGGGAAACCGAAAAGATTAGACCCAGAAGTTTATCAACAGGCTACCAGTTTAGAAGCTTTAATTGGTTACTTATATTTAACAGATCCTCAACGATTAAATCAATTACTAGGCTATATAAAATTAGATTAAAGAATAGAAAGAATTAAAAAGGTTAATTTAAAAGGGGTAAAAACAGAAACCCAAATCCTACCTAAATATACTCTTTCCCTACTCTTTTTCAAATTTTGGTAGTCCTGCAAGGCTTTGTTGCACTAATATCCTGAAACCCTTACAGGACAGCACTTTCTCATTTATCTGTTTTATTGGTAAACCCTTGTTTTATAATGCTTCTAGCACTTTCATGCAACAAAGCCGTCCTGCAACGGTAATGGTATTGATTGAACTTAGGACAAATTACCTAATGATGTCAGCTGTTATTACCTCAACTCCAATTAAAAGAAAGCGGTCAAGGGATGGCGTTTTGCTCCGCAACATGTAAAGCGGAGCGGATCACTCTTAGTCAAGAGCGGGTCTCCTCGACATATCCAATCGACCAAGAGAGAGGATGTATTTCGGTTTCTTTCTCACTTCCCGTCTTCTCATCTCTCCCACTCCCCTACTCCCTGCTCTTGCATGAGATTTGGTATAAGATATATTTTCTGTTCCCTATCCGGTTAATGTACAACAAATAGTGATTTTCGCTCGAAAACTTAAGTAATTTGTAAATACCATTACTTTTAAAATTAGCCTTTAGAGTAGTTTTTATAATATGTTCGGTAGAACACTTATAATTAGGCTCGTAGTTTTGCTTGAGCAATAATATAAGTATTGCAAGGGCTAGAGCAAAACTACAAACAAAAACTTTACTATAAGTAATTATCAGAAATTATAAGTAATTATCCGCAATTCGTAGCTCCCCCGGAGGGGGCACATAATATTACTCCCTACTCCCTGGTATCTACTTACAAATGTTAAATTAATTTTGCATAGGTATTTATATTACCTGGGGCCTTATGGCCTATGCCCCCTGTATTAAGAATAAAATTAGATTTGATATGAGCTATGCCTATAAAACCTTCAAAATTTAACTATCAAGACAAACCCCAAAAACAGAAATCAATTAAACTCAAAAGTAGGCAGTCAAGCAATGATAATTTAGAGGCCACAAGGGAAGATGACGATCTAATCTATGGACGACATACTGTACAAGCAGCCCTCAAAAGTGAGCGTTCCTTAAACCGCATCTGGGTTATTTCGCCACTAAGATACGATCCCAGGTTTCATACATTGCTCAATGAGGCTAAAACCAGAGGTACGATCATAGATGAAGTAGATGATAGACGCCTAGATCAAATTACCCATAGAAAAAATCATCAGGGTATTGCTGCTCAAATATCCCCTTACGAGTACAAAGAGCTTGACGAACTAATTTCTCAAGCTAAATCTAAAACCGAGCAACCTATATTGTTAGTAGCTGATGGTCTCAACGATCCCCATAATTTAGGAGCCATTATTCGGACGGCAGAAGCTTTGGGAATACAAGGTTTAATTATTCCACAAAGACGAGCAGTAGGAATAACCTCGACTGTAACAAAAGTTGCTGCAGGAGCTTTGGAAAATTTTCCGGTAGCCAGAGTTATTAATCTGAGTCGTGCTTTGGAAGAATTGAAAAAAGAGGGATTCTGGATATATGGTACTGTAGCTGACAATGGGGATCTTATTCATACTGTAAAGTTTACAGGAGCTATTGTTCTAGTGATTGGTAGTGAAGCAGAAGGTTTAAGCCTTCTGATCCAAAAAAATTGTGATGCCTTAGTATCTATACCAATGTCAGGAAATACACCTAGTCTCAATGTATCAGTAGCAACTGGTATAGCCCTTTATGAGATCTATAGACAACGCTGGTCAAAAAGTTTGCGTATGTAGTGAAAAATATAATTGAAAAAATAGAAGTTGCGTAGTATAACAAAAATAGAGAGGAGAAGTATAGCTTAACATGGGTTAAACAGTCTTCTATCAGCTACATGGCTCTGACCAGCGAAATAGATTTTGAAACTCCCGGTTCACTATAATGAACACTCTTTGTAATTTGTATAGTTTAGTTCTCGATTCAAATTTTTCCTGATAGTTTGTTTAGAATTTTTGCTCATAAAGTTACAAACATTGGCAGATGTGAGAATCAGTAACTTCAAAAGCAACTACTAATACAAAAATTATTAACATAGTATGAAAGAAACATTGGCAAACTTATTAAACTTTTCTGGTCTGGCTTGGTGGGTTAAAATTTTTACTACTAACCCTTGTTGCACTTATTATTTTGGACCTTTTTTTACATTTGAAGAAGCAAAAGCTGCTGAAGCTGGCTATATAGAAGATTTAAAAGACGAAAGTGCTCAGGGTATTCAGGTGTTTATTGAGCAGTCTAAACCTGTGGAGTTAACTATTTATGATGAATTAGAAAATAGTAGTAATGAAACAGTAATAAATCCTGCTTTTAGTCCCCAAACTTAATCCTTTTCAGGAAATTATAAAATTTGAAGATAAATGGTGTTGCTGAGTAATAGTATAACTTTGAAGTTAGTAGTCGATAAGAGTCAAAGATACTAAATAAACTACTATTTGCTTGATAGTAGATAGAAAAATAGTAAAGCTTATTAATTACTCTTGATTTACTTTAATTTCAGTCTTGATATCTGTTTTCAGCAATGCCAATAAATTATAATTAGGAAATTATCAACTTTTCTTAATTTTGACTTTTAATTGACTTTTACAAGAATTTCTAATACCAATTTCATAAAATATTGCTACAGTCTCGACACTGGTAACAGGTAACAGGGAAAAAACTGGATAAAAAAGAGGAAAAGATACTTGATTTTGACATTTGATGGATATATACAATTTTTAATTGTAGCAATAAATTATAAGTTAAGATGTAACTACCTTTTTTGAATTTGGTATAATATTTTTGATTATTTTTGCTGAAGCTGTATCCATTTTTTAATATCTGTTAGCACTTGCTGAGAAATTTCCCAAGGAAAAAGATGAGCGGTGTTAGGATAGCATTGCCAATGTGCATGATTGAGATGTAGAGCTGTTTCTTGACTGGACTCAGGAGTAATATGGCAATCGCTTGCCCCAGCTAATACTAAGCAAGGACATTGAATTTGTGGCAGAGCGCTCAATCTGTTATAGTCACTTCTTAAAGCTTGATTTAATGCTCTAGTGGCAAATTTAGAAGTTTGTAAATAGGCAGAAACAGCTTCTTTTGCTAAATATTTATAGCTGGCAGGAGTGTGTTGTTGAATGAGATATCTAAATAGCGATCGCTTGCCAAAAGTATCAATATTCCATTGCCATCCAGGCATCAACCAATTTATGATCCCTGCTAAACCAGTATAAAGATTATCCTGCCAAGTAATAGGTGGATGATTACCTCTAGGTCGTGCTGCGGTAGCTATTAAAATCAGACCTGCAACTTTCTCTGGGTTTTTTAGAGCTAACTCCATTGCTATAATTCCACCTAACGACCATCCTAATATAAAATATTTGGGGATTTGAAGTTGGTCTAGCAGTATTTCTAAATCTACTAAATGTTGAGTAATCTCAAAGTCTTTTTTCGTATAACTTTTGCCATAACCTCTTAAGTCAGGAGCAATAGTTTGAAAGTTTTGGCAGAGGGAGTTGGTAAAGACAGACATACATTGGCCTGAACCTGGATGTCCGTGGAGGCAAAGAATGGGAAAACCTTCTCCTTTGAGTTGAAAATGTAGTGGTAATGATGAGACCATGATTATTTTTTCTGTAAAATTTTCTTTATATACCTTACCTTGCTTTCAAGTCTAGTTAATATACTTACAGCAGATTGCAGGTAGATGAGGTACAAATATAAATGGTAAAGTCTTTGTAGTGCGGGCATCTTGCCCGCGACTGGTGTACCTCACTAATATGAAATATGCTGTAAATTACATCCTCAGGACTTACGCAGAGACTCTACATATAGCGAGGGTGAATATCATTCGCCCCTACAAATGGTGGTTTAAAAGTCAATTTGCGTAAGTCCTGATCCTAATAACGATAATTCAGATAAAAAATTTACTAAACCCTTTTTATTTTTATCTTTTGGGTTTAATACCCCGCCGCCACTCGCGGTGTTTACAATTAGTTTGGGTTGGAGTCCCCATCAACTTTTTCCATCTTCCATCTTCCTTCTTCCTTGTTCAATCCTAAGTATTAATTTCTGTTATGGAGTCAAACCAAAATCAACTTACAGAAAAGCAAAAGATGCTAAACGGGCAATATTATAATGCCTTTGATAAAGACTTACTAAAAGATAGACAAAGAGCTAAAAGTTTATGTCAAAAATTGAATAATATTCCAGATGGCAGTCAAGAAGAAAGGGTCAAAATTATCAGAGATTTATTCCAAACCGATCAAGATTGTTGGATAGAATCTCCTTTTAAATGTGACTACGGGTATAATATCCAAATTGGAGATAATTTTTATGCCAACTTTGGTTGTGTTATTCTTGACTGCAATATTGTGAAAATTGGTAGTAATGTAAAGTTAAGTCCTAATGTACAAATTTATACTGCTACTCATCCAATAAATGTGACAGAAAGAATTGCAGGTAAAGAAATGGCTTATCCTATTGAAATAGGGGATAATGTTTGGATCGGAGGGGGTTGTATCATTCTTCCTGGTTTAAAGGTTGGAAAAAATACAGTTATTGGGGCAGGAAGCGTGGTAACGAAAGATATTCCTGAAAATGTTGTTGCAGTGGGGAACCCCTGTCGCGTAATTAAAGAAATTGAATGAATAACAAAGAGTTTTGAAGTATACATAGTATTTATCGTGATTAACTCTATTTTGAAAACTGGCGTTGCATAAATACGGGATGATTTTAATAGTTTTGTGGAATGGGCATCTTGCCCGTTCCTGATATTTTCACCGCAGGCATGATACCCACCCCACTTATATTCATCCCACCCCTCAGCAATGCCTGAAAAATTAATGAATTACTCCATCTATCATAATATAGAATCCATTTGGTATCTTTGCACGCAGTATGTGCTTTTAGCTGCTGGAGTCAGGAAGACCGAGTCATATCATGTCCGCTGGTATCATTTATGTAAACCCAAGCGTGAATATTTACAGAAAATTTCAGTTTTTTCAGACTTTTAAGTCTTCTGTTCTAGATAAATAAGGCCTTTTTCCATCTTTCTTCTTCCCTTTTCCTTCTTCCTTACCTTTACAATACGGATGCTACCGGAGTTGATCTCATAACTCCGGAGATTCAGAAATACAATAGGGGAAAAAGGTAGAAAAATGAATGGGTAATCTTGGTCGCGTAATGGTTACAAGAACAATAGATGTCTGGCATGGGAGCAAGATGCTCCCACTGTTCTTGTAACAAAAATAATGACAATGTACAACCAATGAAAATGCACCACCACCGAAAAATTATCCCTACTCACTATCTCCCCTACTCCCCTACTCCTTATTTTTAACTATCAGGACTTACGCAAGGACACTATATATAGTGTTAAGCCTCAAGATTTTCTCTTAATTGGCGCTCCTGACTAATTTCCTATTGGCGATCGCCTGAAAAGAAAATTATCATAACTTATGCCAAGACACTAGAGTTGTCGCTAAATAAAGGAAAAAAATCACTCTAACCTCGACAGAGCAATAATTCCCTGCATTTTTACCATCCAATAGCTACAATCCTTACATAACAAGGTTTTTGGGATTTTTTTAAGTTATAAAGCCACAAGTCTACTACATATAGTTTATTGTTAAATATGTAGATGTTACTAATTGTCAATAATTTTTGCCAAAATACTCTAATTATTATAGAATTATATTATTGTTAATTTGACCTAACAATATAAATTTTAACTAGATTGATTACTGTCAATATTTACTAAGTTCTCATAGAAATTATACTATAACTAATAAGCGCAAATCACCTAGAAAACATTAGAAAGCATTGAGCTATGGCATCGTGGCAACTTCTACCAACTCTAAAACCGTAAGAGTTAGCTTCAAATTGGCTTTCCCACTCTTGCGCCTCATCAGTTAACCCCTAGCTATTACAGCAAGGCATTTGCTTGTGACTCAATCTTTGCCATCTATTACCTAAACCTGTGGTAGAGTTTTCGTCTTAGCTGACTACTTAATCAATCGACCTTGACTAAGAGTAATAAATGGGTTACTTCGTTCCAAATAGCCATTGGTTTGTTCCTTGAGGATGACACTCTCCGCCTATATTCGGGAAATACATATCAGATTGAGGTCTGACCTCTGTGATTCCCTTAGTTTCTGCCCTTTTGGGACTCCCAGTGTATCAACCTGTTTCACTGGTTTTCTCTAAGAGTTCTACTGCTTCCCTGGAAGTAGAATTTTCTGTAGTAGATACCAACAACTGTAGCAAAGCATTAATCGCCTTCTTATTGCCAGGGTCAATTTTCCCTAAGAGTTTTGCTGCTTCCCTACGAGCATGATGATTAGAAGTAGACTCCAACAATTACAGCAAAACATTAATTACTTTCTCATTGCCCATGCTAATTTTCCCTAAACTTTCTGCTGCTTCCCTACGAATATTAGGATCAGAAGTAGACCCGAGCAATTGCACCAAAGCATTAGTTGCTTTACTCAAGTATTTAAAAGAATAGCTGCTGAACAAATACAAAATTTACAAACTAAATTTGTACAACAAATCAGTCAAATCATAGCTTCCCCTAAAAATAATGTGGCAAAAACCCTCAATAATTTAATTAAAAATGTACATAAATTATCATTTGTAAATAGCATGACTTTATATCTGCTAGATAAAACAGATGATCCAATTATTTGGAGGTATTCATCACAGACAATTTATCATGAAAAAGACAAAAGAAAATTAGAACGTTTATTTGTGGCCAAAGAATACGAAAAAGCTATTCCATCAGCTTTTCAAGGAAAACCAGAACTGTTAAAAGTAATCAATGACCGCACAGAATTCCAATGGTAATATATTGTTAAAAATGAAAATAACCAACCTATAGCTGTTTTAAGAGTAAATGGGAATCCTTATGAAAACTTCAGATAATATAAGTTAGGTATTTGAAAGATATAGTAGTTTATTCTTAAGTATCACCTCTATGAGAACTCTGATAGTCTAAGAGCATTTTTACTTTTACCTGTTATACCAAGCGTGATCAATATTTGCTACAAATAAATAGGTTATTTCTTAGGAGTCAGGAGTTAGGAGTTAGAATAAATAGCTTTGATACCATTTATTAGGTCGGAATTTATCTTTTTAGTCCAATGGATATCTCCTATAAAGTCTTTTAATTGCCCAAATTAATTCGTAATATTCTTTTTCCAAATTGGTATTATCTTCTCTCAAAATTAAAGATATATATAAATACAGCAGATTCCATGTAAATGTGGCAAAGTAGTTTAGAGTCCAAATAATGAAAGTAATTTTTAACAAAATACTCAGGATTGGAAAAACTATATTCTTTCTTTCCTACTACCTACTACCGACTCCCTGCTCCCTACCGTACTTCATAAACCACCAAATACTCTGTAAATGTAGAGGTGTAATATGCAACGACCAATAGGTATAGATTTATTTGCAGGTGCAGGAGGTATGACTCTGGGCTTTGAACAAGCAGGATTTGATATACTTGTTTCTGTAGAATTAGACCCCATTCACTGTGTCACTCATCAATTCAATTTTCCTTTTTGGCCAATATTATGTCGTAGCATAGTTGATATTACTGGAGATGACATTAGACAGTTATCAGATATTAAAAATAAAGAAATTGATGTAATTTTTGGTGGTCCTCCTTGCCAAGGTTTTTCTCTGATGGGAAAACGTACCTTAGAGGACCCACGCAATACACTTATATATCATTTTGTTCGATTAGTTTTAGAGTTAAAACCTAAATATTTTGTCATAGAAAATGTCAAAGGATTAACAGTAGGAAAGCACAAATTTTTTCTTGAGGAAGTTATCGATAAATTCGATAAAAATTGCTATCAAATTCAGCAACCTTACCAAGTATTAAATGCTGTTAATTATGGTGTGCCACAGCATAGAGAAAGATTATTTTTAATCGGATGTCAAAAAGGTTTAATACTACCAAATTATCCTATAGGTAAAACATCAGAAAACTTGATAACTGTTAAGGAGGCAATAGGAGACTTACCAGAAGTAGAAAATTATCCAGAATTATTAAAAAGAGATTGGATAAAAGTAGAAAATGATTATGGTAAACCAAGCAAGTATGCTAGAAAATTGCGTAATATTGAACGTTTTAATCATGACTATTCTTATAAACGTGAATACGATAGAACAATATTAACCTCTAGTTTACGCACAAGACATACAGAAAAATCAAGAGAAAGATTTAATGCTACAGCACCAGGAAAAATTGAATCAGTAAGCCACTTTTATAGACTTAATCCTGATGGTATTTGTAACACACTCAGAGCTGGAACACCAAGCAGTAAAGGGGCATATACTTCTCCAAGACCAATACACCCATTTACACCCAGATGTATCACAGTTAGGGAAGCAGCAAGATTACATTCATATCCTGATTGGTTTAGATTTCATGTAACAAAATGGCATGGTTTTAGACAAGTTGGAAATTCAGTGCCACCCCTATTAGCAAAGGCAGTAGCTCAAGAAATTATTCATGTTTTAAATATTAAACCACTTCAACCTAGAGGAAAAAAAATCAAGTTAGAAAAATGGGAAAATTTAGAGTTTAATATGTCTATGGCCGCTAAAAAATATCAGGTAGATCGACATACTATTGCGCCAAGAAGTAGAAAAAAAATAATTAGTTGATATTATATTAATTAAATTAACAAATAAACTCAGAATTTATTGATTTTCATATTCCGGCAGTCTTGTAACCGTAATGGTATTGATTAAACTTGGGACAAATTACCTAATGATTTTAGCTGCGATCGACTCAGCTCCAATTAAAAAAAAGCGGTCGATCTTCGGAGCTTCCCGTAGGGTGGGATGGCGAGGAGACCTGCGCCATATCCAATCTACCAAGAGAGAGGATATATTTCGGTTTCTTTCCTGCTCACAGTTTTTTCCACTCCAGGTATCACTCCCCTACTCTCTGCTCCCTTTTCACTCAAATTTATTGTCCTAACCAAAGAAGGTAATTTTTAAGTATTTTTTGCACAGTTGTGTAATTAACTTCTATCACTACAAATTAATTAATATGTGTTTGTTGTGCTACGCACTGCATATTTTTACCCTATTTCCTATCTTTATGCAACAAAGCCTTATTTAATTATTAATTCTTCGGTAATCACTGATACTAATTTATTTAACTATACTAAAATTATTGATGTATTTGTAAATCATCTATACTGTTTTCTCGATCATCTTTTGAAATATTAGAGTTTTTTCTCCATTGTGACTTTACCCCATCAATTTTTTCCTTAGCTTCTGCTGTCACTTCTTGAATTTTGGTAGAAAAATCATTTGAAATTTGCTTACTTTTTCTGGACTTTTTTTCTGTAGACTTACTTTGAAATTCTTCTACTTTTTGTTTAGCTTGCTCTGTAACTACTTGTGCTTTTTCTTGAGCTTGCTCTTTAACAACTTTAGCAGTTTCTTGAAAACCTACAAGTAATTTTTTTGCTTCACGTTTTGCTACATTAATATGTTCTCTAGTTTTCACTAAATCTTCTTGTAAAAAATCTTGAACCAGACCTATTTTTTGAGTAACTCCTTCAGTATAACAGTGAGGATTTTCTATAGAACTATTGACTACTATTACCCGTTTATTACCAGCACTGGAAACTGCTTCTGGTGGTAATAAATAAATACTATTTAAAACACCTCGCCACCCATTAGATTTAAACAAATAATTAACTACTGCACCTGTTTTAATGTTGAGAAGGTATTCTACAATTAACCCTACCTTCTCTCCTGTATTAGTCCATACTTCATTTCCAATGATATTTACAGTATTATTGAATTTATCTAAACTCTCTTGTTCTGAGTCTCCATTAACTAGAGTAGCATCAGTGCCAATAGTCTCAATTTGTTTCCAAGCAAAAACTTTTTTCTGTTTACCAAAAATACCAGACTTACATATAAAACCTATGACTTGATGAGATTGAGTATTCAGGCACAATTGTTCTATTCTACCCTGGTCTTCAACTGTTTTTTTGTCAAGGACCAACCTCTTCAACAGTTGACTATGTTTCATTACTTCTGGTATTTTATTCATAAATTTTACTCCTAAAACATAATTTTGATAAATTTATTGAACAATTTAAGAAGGAAGTTAAGGAATAAATGTAACCCCTCAATAAATGGGAGTAGACTAGCAGTTAGGGAAGGATTTTACGCTATTTAAGGCTTGTTTATGAAGGATTTACCCCGGATAATTGAGCTGTTACAAGTAAAAAATAAATGATATTATTTGTGGTCAAAAATATAAATTAATTACTATAGTAATCTTATTTGAGTTATGAGATATCCTAGACTTTTAAGGCACAGGAAATAGGGAATGTGAAACACCGAAGCAATAAAATTATCATTAATAATTTATAATTGCTATATATTAATAGTGTCATACCATATTATTTTTAATAACATAGAGTTATGTCATTTGAATAAACATTTGTTGCAAATCTCCCTTACCTTTTCTTACTTTTTCCTTCTATAACTAGAACTAATATTAAGTAAAACAAATTTAGTATTATTCAAAGAGAATTACTTATACTTTTGATGAAAATTATATTCAACATTTAAAGTATTTTTGTACCTATTACGATCAAACAAAAGCAAGGTTACCGAATTTTATTGTCTAATAACTAGTCAATAAAACTCAATCACCAAACTTAATCTGAATTTATTACTAAAATCAATCATAAATTAGGTAAAATTATCTAGAAAAATTAATCACAAAAATAAGATTATTTATTAATCAAACTATTCATCTTTTTTATCCCCAAAGATTTTTTTTTGTTTACATTAGAGAGATAAATATAGTTTGTCTAAATCATTTAGTTGACGATAATTTTCCCTTTGTTTAATACTAGATACTTCTAATTGTTTGTCAATAGATATATCAATTTTTGCTTTGGATCCAGTAAAATTCACGATCAATAAACTTACTATAATAACCTTCAGAATCGATTGATCGTTAACCTATATAACACACTGATAAATCAATTAATAATTTCCCAATTATAATGATTATGTCTTAATTAAATATGATAACGACAAACTATGGAACTATAAAGAACTACATTATTATTTGAAATAATGCCCAATTTTAATTATATGTATATTTCCCAAAGTCCAAAATCAGCCTAGCATATACTGAAGTGGATGTAGCAGTGTTAGCCTAATCACTTTTGCTATTGGAAATTTTAGTAGTGGTCTGTCAAGATAGTTTTGAGGGGTAACATTACCCAAAAAACATTACCTAAAAATCACATTGACAAAAATCTATACATGATTTCAAAGTTGACAGACCAGTAGAACATCTTAAACAATTTTTGATAATTACAATTTTAAGTTACTTAGCTTCATGTCTTCCTAACCAGAGGAAGACCTTGAGCTGAGGATTTTAATGACCCTAAAATCTAAAAAGTGAGCTAAGAAATTTGAAATAGGAATGAAACTAAATCTCCTTTGCCCAAAGATATTCGATCTCCTGGCCTCAATTTATGTCGATTTCCTCTTGTCAAAGAAGTATTATTGACATAAGTACCATTAGAACTACCTATATCTTCAATATAATAACTATCTCCCTCTATTCTAATATCAGCATGACTACGAGAAACCACCTCAGAGTCAGGAAATCCCGAAATATCAATATCTGGTGGTACTCGGTCGTTAGGCTTACCTATGTGAATTACAGATAAATTAACTGGTAATTCAATATCTGTATCTGTTCTAATATGAATTAACTTGGCAGACTGTTTTTGTAACTGAGTCTTGGCCGGAATTGGTGTTTTTCCAGTAGGAGATGGAGAAGTTACTACAGGGTTACTAATAGGATTAATAGTTTGTGTTTGTGGGGGTTCCTCAGTAGGAACTGGAGTATTAATGTTGCTAGATTTTTCTAAGTTTGGTGTAGCAGACACTACTATAGGTTCTAAAGTCACTAATGGATCTGGTGGATGTAAGTCAGGTATATCTTCTGAAGGCATACCTGCATTCGTACCAGATACTGGTGATACTATAGTTGGCATTACTGCTGGATCAGTTTGAGATAAAACTTGACCTTCCTCCATACCAGTACTAGCTTTCAAATCAAAGCCACATTGACCACAAAAGGCAGCATCAACTTGAACTGTTGCCCCACAGTTAGGACAATTCGTAGTTACAGGTAAGGGAGTGTAGCAAGCTTCACATTGTGTTGCTCCATCAGGATTCTGATGATTGCAATTCGGACAGACAATCATTGATCTACTCCTCGTTATCGGCCAGACGATCGAAACACCGACATAAGAATCATAATTCTATTTAACTTTCAGATTCTATAGTAATCCTAATTCTATTGTATTGTATAGCTAATTTGGGTGTTGGTGAAGAGCATGTATAATATTAATCTTAATTACTTAGGAGTCAGGAGGACCTCATCAGGAGTCAGGAGGGAAGAAAGAAGTAAAAGCCGAAGTTGGAAGGACCGAAGGAGTGAAAAATCTTACTTTGTCTGACTTTTAAACTTTTAATTTGTCCGCGCCCTTTCCTTCGACTGCTATACAAGTATTAAGCTTTAGATAGTTAGGTTTGTAGTAGAAATATATGAAGTATTCTATTACTTTCCTTGCCTCAACCTAACACTTAACCAATGAAGGATTGAAATTTTAGGATAGGTATGAATTTATATCATGTCCGGATAATTAGTTATAAAAAAACTTTCTCCTTCAACTCCAGTTCTTCCTCTTCCTTCTCCTTTCTTCTCTCCTGACTCCTCCGTAGTTATTTATTTATCACTGTTCAACCGGACATGATATTACTTTTCACTGCTTAAACATTAACACCAGTTAGTAACCAATGTAGTTCCCCTTTTGGTTGAATCAGGCGACTAGGATATTTCATTTCATCCCCATTTTCTGCAAATACTCGATCCAATGCAACTTGTTTATCTGCACCAGCAACTAGAAATATTACACAACGAGCTTGATTAATTAGTGGAACTGTAAAAGTTAATCGCGGTTGGCCATCTTTATTCCCTACAGTAATGAGGCGATCGCTAATTTGCAAAGCATCTGTATGGGGAAATAAGGAAGCTGTATGGGCATCACCACCCATTCCCAGTAAAATCAAATCAAAACTAGGAAACTCCCCTGGCGAAACCTGAAAAAATTCTCGCAAATGAGCATCATGGCTTGAGGCATCAGTTTCAGGGTCTCCAGCTCCTGTAGGCATAGGATGAATATTTGTCGGTGGTATGGGCACTCGGTCTAACCAAGCTTGCCTAGCCATTTTTTGGTTACTATCTTGGTGGTCAGGAGCTACATAGCGTTCATCCCCCCAGAAGACATGAATTTTATCCCAAGGTAGATTTTGAGTTGCTATGGACTCATAAAGGGGTTTTGGAGTATTACCACCTGCTAAAGCTATAGTACATTGGCCTCGCTGTGAAATGGCCTCTTGCATTTTAGCCAAGCAAATTTCTAAGGCTTGCTCGATTAACTCTTCTTTACTTTGTAGTAATTTAACCTGTTTGTTCATTTGAGCTGATTTGTGTTGTGCTAGAATATGCTTACCCAGAAATATAAAAATTTTTTGATGAATCTGGGCATCAAATTCATGCTACAGCGATTTTGATTTAGAAGTCAGTTTATCTCGTTACCTCAAATAATATTAGTATTTGCTCAAGGTATTTATAATGGGAAAATTTAGGTGGTAGGCAGTTTAGTAATTAACAGTTGAAAAAAAGTTCTTGAGCTATAAATCATAGTATGTGTGTTTATTGTTGCTCATCTGATGCAACTTTTTCAGATTTTGAGTTCGATTACTAAACAATGAAACAAAAGTTATTATTTGCTACAAATATTATGCTGGCCTAAAAAATTTCCTAATATAGCAATGAGCGCTGGTATATTTACAAATTGCAGGAGATGTCCAATAGCTAAAATCTTATATTATAGGTAATTTATTCCCCCAGATGAGCTGTTGCCTGTTGCCAGATGAGCTGTTGCCTGCGCACAGCGCTATATCTGAAAAAATTTTAGTGTATGTCTCAAAAAATAAAATTTTCTAGTTATAACGAGAAAGCAGATTAATGTTAGAGAAAAAACAATTAATAAAAAAACAAAACCTATGTCTAATCCCAAAAAATTACCCAATTCCATACGCTACTTCCGAGGCAGATTTCGTCATCTGACAAAACCTTTAGTTTGGGGGCCAATTGCTGTAGCTTCTTTAGTGCTATTATTTGCTTGGGAATTAACAGTCTATCCAGAACGGTTAACTCTTGAAGATGATGATTCAGTAACAAGCGGAAATATTATAATTGACAATTTATCTCCTGAAGAAATTTCTATTATTAGTGATATTGACAGTTCTTCAGTTTTAATAGAAGATGTAAAAATTTATGAAAATCTTCAATTTAATTCCTTAGTAATTCCTGAGAAAATTTTACTAAACAGGTTAAAAGGAGAAAGCAAAAATGAATCGACTCCACCAAAAAACTCTACAAAACTTCAAGAAAATTTAACGAACCTTCAACCTCAAACAACAACCAATAATCTTCCTCCTCAAAATAAATTAGACAACTCTCAATTATTAACATCTCCTCTGTTACGTAGTCTCAATATATTAGACGAAAGCGATCGGGAAGAAAAAAAGGAAAAACCTGCAAATGCCTTACAGAATGCTTTGGATGATTACCAGCGCTCTAAAAATCAATCCCAAGCACCCTCAAATTCTCAGTCTCAAACAAATAATTTTAACCTTTATCCTACTGAGATAAAACCTAGAGATATTAGACCTTCTCCTTTTCCTGGAATTTCAACATCCAACAGTTATCAATCTCCACAAAACAATAATTTGAATTCACCTTTACCACCGATAAATATTAATCAATCAAAACCTTATTATACAGATAGATCGGGAACGGCAAATCAAAACAATAACCCCAGCAATTCACCAGGATCTAACTATTCTCTTCAAGGGCAACCTGCTAATCCAAATTTACCGCCATTACCAACAGTACCTAATGGTTTAGCTAATAATCAAAATGGAGTAAATGGGGTTAACAACGGAAGAGTTTCTAACTATTATAATAATCAAGGATATCCGCAAAATCAGCAACAGCAATATAACTATGGAGTTAAT
Organism: Okeania sp. SIO2C2; assembly: GCF_010692625.1. Lineage (NCBI taxonomy): Bacteria > Bacillati > Cyanobacteriota > Cyanophyceae > Oscillatoriales > Microcoleaceae > Okeania > Okeania sp. SIO2C2. Next base: position 51,307 of record NZ_JAAHGM010000030.1, on the reverse strand, counting down.
CCTAATCAGGTAAATCAAAACTTACCATCAAATCCTTCTAATAACCCTTTTTCCAGACGTAATAATAGTTTTAATCGTGGATATGGCGAACGTTGGAATAATCCTTTTAACAATAATTAAAATGGTTACAGCGGTTTTGATTTGGGTAGACCACAGTAGGGATGTTCCATGGAACTACAAGGTTTGATGTGTGAATATGTAGTTCATCGGAGGAGTCAGTCCTCAGGAGAGAAGAAAGAAGAAGGAAGAGGAAGAACAGGAGAAGAAGGAGAAAGTTTTTTTATCACTAATTATCCGGACATGATATAATTTGAGATAATTACAATCATCAAGTTTGAGGATTTTAATAATTATTATTGCTACCCTTATATTTGGTTTTGAATAGGTGGTGGGTTGTAGATGAGAAAATTTGACCTAATACCAAATTGATAAATCTTTGCTACAAATATCTAGGGTATTTTTTAGGAGTCAGGAGTCAGTCATTAGGAGTCATATGGGAATGGCTTTAATACCATTTTTTAGGGCGTAAATCATCTTTTTTGTCAAAGGGACATCTCCTGTAAAGTCTTTTTATTCCTCTTACTATTCGTAATATTCTTTTTTCAAATTGGTATAACACCATTTCTCAAAAATTTTGCTACATCTCCTTGGGAGTAGGGAGTAGGAAGTAGGGTAAAAAGGTATAATGTATTTTGGATTAATGCCGATAATCCTGACAAACATTACTGAATTATTATTATTACTTCATAACTGAAGTCGCATTGGAAGTATAGTATGAATGTATGGGAATTGGTATAATACCTTCCTTGATATAAAGTAAGCATTCAGCTATTAGCATTCAGCATTTCCTGTGGAATGCTGCGCAAACATACAGCGGATTCCACCAAGCGTGAGGTACACCTCTCGCGGGCAAGATGCCCGCACTTGCATTCATTTAATTATTAATATCTGTACTTCATATACTTGAAATATGCTGTAATACCAATTTGAAAAAAGAATATTACGAATAATAGGGGCAATTAAAATATTTTATAGGAGATGTCTCTTGGACTAAAAAGATAAATTCAGACCTAAAAACTGGTATTAAAGCCATTCCCATATGACTCCTGAGGACTGACTCCTGAGGACTGACTCCTAAAAAATATCCTAGCTATTTGTAGCAAAAATTTATCAAATTGTTATAACTTTGAATTCTCCTTAATCAGACAATAAACTAATAGCTGATAGCTGATAGCTGATAGCTGACTGCTTACTTAATTTGAGTAAATTTCATCAACTCATTTTGAATACATGATGTTGGCAATAAAACTATTCTCTTACTTGTTAATACAGTGCAATTTTTAATAGTAACCGATAAAGCAGGAATCATATTTTGCTCTAGTTGATAAATAATTGTCTCTGCTAAATCATACTGACGAATTAATTCTTTATCAGCTACATATCTAGGATTATAAGCTGTTTTATCGAGCAACCAAAAATCTATCCCATACTTCTGAATAAAGTTATTAACCTCTTCTGGATTAGAAGTATATTGAGCCTGAATTATATCCTTTGCTCTTTGACTAAACTGAGTGTAATATTCTGTATGGTAAGGCAAACTATATTCCTGGGCGACTAAAGTAGAACGTTGGGCAAAAGTAGGAATATTATCTGATTCTTTAGATATAGACGCAATTAATATATCTTTCGGTTGTGCTAGTAAATATTCATATAATTCTATTTCTTTGCCTTTAACGTAGAATTGGTTATCTATAGTTAGATCTTGAGAAAAAGGAATAATACTTAATATCGCTAATAATAAAATTGTGCAACTGAGATATATTTGTTGTGGAAAAGTTAAGCCATTTTCTAGCTGAGAAATAACTTGATTAAAATAACTATCCAACCATATTGTTAAAGCAATACTAGCAGCTATTGGTATCATTACTCGCATACTATGATAAACATATCTGTTGGGAAAATGAAGCTGAAACAAAAAAGCATGAGCTAGGAAAAATAACCCGATAGATGCTAGTACAATTTGAACTAATATTTCTACTTTCAAAGAAACCTGTTTTGCCAGAGGAAATTTTTGACTTTTTCCAAGTACAAAAGGTAAGAAGAATGAGGCGATCGCTAGAGGAGGTAAAAATCCTAAAAATAATATGCCACTCCTCGGTCCTATTAACCAAAAAATCAAAGGATTTTCGTGAAAAAAGAATGCTCTGCCATAGTTACCATCCACAGAATTAAAAATTGGCTGTAATTTAGCTTCTGCAGCAGTAATAATTGACCCGAATTCCGTAGCAGAAAATTTGTATGGTAGAAGTATAATTGCAGCAGTTATTATTGCTCCTAACCAAAGGTAATAATTTAATCGGACTGAAGTAAATTTTAACCGTTTTTTATTGTAGGAAAATAGTCTAATAGTTAAGATAGTTACTGATAGTAAAACAGTGTGAGGATAAAAAAAAGCTTGGAGAGCGATCGCTACTAATACAGGAAAGAAAGAATTTCGGAGTAAGTAATATAAGAATGCTAAAAAAAGTGGATAAAAAAATGCTCTGGGAGTAGCAGAAACCAAGTCATCTTCCATCCATAAAGTTTGATTTAAAATGAATGAACTAAAAAATCCGACAGCGGGAATTGGCAGAATTTGTAAACTTATTCCAAAACAGTAAATTGTCGAAATTAATCCGAGAAATATTGGTAATAATTTACCTAAAAAAATGGGGTCGATACCTAAATATGTGATGAGCAAATAAAAAGTTTTATATCCCCAGGGAGCTACTGATTGAAAATAGTCAGCGATGAAATCTTGAGGAAATAATTCCGAATCTAAAAAACGACGCATCCAAAATATATGTTGTCGAGCATCATCTTGGATAAAATATTCATTTTGGAAGGATACTTTTAGAGATTCAAAACCATAAATTAAGACAATAGCTAAACTTAAACCAAACCAGAATATCCAGCTTCGATTTATCAAATTTTGATGTAAGAGCGATAAAAATCTACTAATTTTTAGTTTGGATATTAAAGGATTTGACATATTTGATTATAGGTAAGCATTCAGCTATCAGCATTCAGCTATCAGCTATTGCTTTTACTTTTAGGTAAAAGCTTTACTAATTGAGTCAGAATTAAATCTTACTATAAAAGCTGGCTTTAAAGTTTATATTCATTAAAACCCCCTTATGAGAGCTGACAGCTAACAGCTAATAGCTATTTGCGCAGCATTCATTCCGCAGGGAATACTTACGATTATAGACTAGGGATTTTATAGGACATGATATGATTGCCGATTGTTGTTTAGCGTTAATAGTTTCTTCTAAAAATTAGAAAATTGTAAATTTTGAATAAAAAGTATTGCTATAATTAGGGTTAAGCTTTATTTTTTTTGCTAAAATAACTAAAGTTTAATTACTTATTACAACTAAGGTTTAAATTTAGATGAGTTCTAACAACGAAAGTTCTCGAACATAAATAATTGTTGCTACTATTGGTGGAACTGTAGCAATAATAGCTGCATTAATAGCAGCAATTGGTCAATACTGTAGTCAATCAAATGCCACCAAAGAGATAAAATTGCTTCAGGAATTAGGGAATAAAGGAATAGAATGTACAAGCAATGATCAACTTTGTAAACCTCGTCGCGAAGAACAAATAAAAGTAAAGGAAGATGGAATATTATACGCTGAATATATCGTCCCTCCTGGTCATTGTAGTACGGTTATAATCTATTTCTATGTTGATAACAAACTTAAAGGACGTGAAGAATATCAGATAGATAATTATAAATCTGTAAAAAAGGATCTAGGTTTTATTACAAAAGGAACCCATACTTTAGCATTAGAAGCAAAAGGAGTAACAGGTGGTTGTAATAAAGGAAAATTAAATTCTTGGGGAGGGGAAGTGAATCTTCACATATTACCAGACCCACCTATATTTTGCAGGTCTTAGCAAAAAGCTACAATATTTCAGATTACCTATTTCATATAAATAATAGCCTTCAGAGCAGAGTCTTTCGGTGCTACTTCTATCAATAAATGACATGAAAAAAAGTCGTACCCAAGAATAATAAGATAGGTAAATGTTACTTGAATTACTCTTAATCTTCAATTACTCAAGATTTGCAGACCCTAGTTTTGAACTATCAAAATAATTGGGTCTAAAACCCTGCCTTTTAATCAGTTATTAGTTAAATCTTTTGTCTTTTTTCTGGTTTGACCAAAATAATAAAAATAAAGTAATAATTGAACTTCTAAGTTCTGACTTCAGACTTAAGAAATTCCTGTTACAAAAACAACTTCTGACTTCTGACTTCTGACTTCTAAATTCCTTAACGTGAAGCTCTTGCTATAAGTAACATTGCCACTCCAATACCCATAAAATTGGGTAACCATCCAGCCAAAAAAGGAGTCAAAACCTCTTTTTGCCCCATTGCCCCTGTAATAAAAGAAAGTAAATAATAAGCAAAAATAATTATCACACTAATACCAAAGCTAGTCCCTCTATTGGCATTTCTCTGAGGTCTAATTCCTAAAGCTGCCCCTACTAAACCCAGAACCAAACAAACAAAAGGTACAGCAAACTTTTGTTGAATTCTGACTTGAGTTTTAACAATTTTCCGATGATTTCCACTCAGTCGCATTAACTCCAAATATTCATAAGATTGAGGAATATTCATCTGTTGATAAGTACGTCTTTTATCCGCTAAATCTAAAGGTGCCGTAGAAAGTTTTAATTCTTGATGGTCAAACTTAACAATATTACGGTAAGAACCATCTGGAGATACAATATAAATAGTCCCATTAAACAAGTCCCAAATATTTTCTGCTGAATTCCAAGTTGCTGACTCAGAAGACACAATTTGGTCAACTCCATATTGGGAACGATCTACAATAGTTACGCCCCTCATATATTTACCATCAAACTTTTCGGCATAGAATAAACGAGTCAAGGTATCTTTCTTACTTCCGTCTGGTCGCTCAACTTTGCCAAATTCTGGATAGAAAATATGTTCTTCCCGAAAAGGAGGATCGTCTCGGTCTAAAGTTCTCTCTAAAGTCAGAGATGCTTGATAATTAGCATTGGGTACAATTACTTCATTAAGGGCAAAAGTTAAACCAGTTACGGTCAGACCTAATATTACCGCAGGTATAAGCATTCGATAGACGCTAATGCCACAGCTACGCAGAGCAACTATCTCACTATTACTAGACATCTGACTGTAAACCATCAGAGTCGATAGTACCATTGCCATAGGGAATGCCCAACCAATAAACTCTGGCACTTTTAAGAAAAATACTTGAAGGGCAATAGAAATAGGTAGTCCAGATTCTGTTACTTTTCGGACTAATTCAAACATTGCCCCCGCTGTCACCCCGATAGATGAAAATAATCCTACACCAAAGAGAAATGGCCCTATTAATTCTATAATGATGTAGCGGTCCATGACTGAAATTTTGGGTTCCAGTCTTTGTAGGAAGAATAAAGATTTTGAGATACTGCGCTCCATATACTTCAGATTTAAGGTCAAGTCTACAACTACGCGGAAGTCAAAATTCAAAATTCAAAAGTCAAAAGTCTTAATTTGTAATTGTTTTTGGATTTTTTAACCAGTTATTTCCGCTATCCTGCACTAGGTTGACTTTTTAATTCTGCCCTGATCGATAGAGATGTTTTAGGGTATTATTTAAGGTTAGCTTAATCTGAATAAAAGTGCTGAAGCTGAGAAATTGCCAAGAGGATATTGATTCTATTTAATCCCACATTCCGCACTTCAATTTGTAACATGAAAATTAGTATAAAATCCCTAGCTTGCTTAAGTATTTATACTATATAAATTATCTTCATTTACCTTGATCGGGAGTCAAATTCTCAGTTAAATATTAAGCATAAATACTTACTGAATCCTTTACTCCTATTGACCACTATAATTTTCTTCTTATTTCTTACTTCTTACTTTTGACTTTTGACTTAATTTTGTGGTGCGGAATGTGGGTTTAATTGTAGATGGGGATGAGCAACACTTACCAAGGGAGCAAGATGTTCCCACTGCTGTTTCTCATAACAAAAATAATTCCAATGCACTACCATGACAATGCAGCATCACGTTTATTTTTGCTCGACAGTATCGGTGTCAAAGTTAACTCCTTCGTATAAAACTTTAACAGTGGAAGTAAATTCAATACTTGATAATGTAATCGACTCTCCTTCTGTGTTAATTTATGGAGCGATCGCCTTACCGTTAGGTTTTAATGGCATTCTTGTGAAATTTCCTGTTTTACTTCTTGTACTAAAAAGAGGTAAGTAGGTAAGCATAAATAAAGGTTAAAATAAAAAATATGAAAAAGAACCTATAAGCTAGTTATCAATAGGTTTTCACTGTTTTGAATTTTTATTGCTATTGTACTGATAATTAAGCCTACCTACTTAGTAGGAAGTAGGGGGAAAGAATTGATTATTTATGTGGGATAATTGATTTGATTTTTTATTATTGGAGATGTCTAATGAATAATTGGCTTGTTATTATTTCTAACAAACCCTCAAAACCTTACTTCTCCCTAACCCGAAACTGGATCGTTATAGTTTTTCTAATTTCCCTCACCCTCTGCCTACTTTTCCCCACTTTCGCCCAAACAAAAAAACCATCAAACTACGACATTACCAGTCAAATACCATTCAACCAACCCAGTTATTACCCCCTCCAACAGACCATTAACAACCAACTCTACCGCCCAACAACAACCTGGGGAGGGCGACTCATTCTGCCAAAACCAGACTCCCCACCACCAAGTAACCAACAAGACTGGGTATGGATAGAAATCTATAACGCTCCAGAAACAGCTAAAAATTTAGAAGGGGAAATACTGCCTTTGCAATGGAGTCAACAACCATTAACACAAACATTCGTCGAAACTGTTACGAAAGATATTCAATTTTCTCAAGCAGCTAAAAACAGTAGTAACAACGGCAATGTCTTGCCCACTCGCCTCAATGGTTTAACCAAAGTCGGTCCCTTAAAATCTCTCGCCGGAGCTAGACCTAACGACGATATGATAGTCGGTCTGGAAAACGTCAAAATTACAACCAACGAAGGAGGTTCCCCTATTCTGGAAACTACTCTGGAACCCATGCAAATTACCGGACGTTATTACGCTTTAGTTGATATCCTCCGCACGGCAACCACAAACGCCACTCCAGAAAATTGTCCTGGAAACCAACCATGCACCAGCGAACTTTTCCAAGTACGTCACTACAACCCCACTACCAAAAAATTCGACGGTGCAACAGAAATTATCCGCATTCCCCAACAACCACTCCTCCCCAACAAATTATTTCAATCAACACCCCAAGGAATAACAGACTCCCCCGCAGGGAAAGCAGGTTGGTATATTTATGGAGCAAAAGATAGAGAAGGAATGTTTACAGTTCAAGCAGTAAAACCGCGATCGCTTTTTCAACTACAACCGGAACAAACTATCCAGGGAAAAACAGCAGGCATCAAATATATCGATCGCCAAAATTGGCAAAATACGGAAAGTCGCAAAGGCACGATTCAAAGTGTATTAGTTATTGAGGAACAAGGAAGTAAGGTAGATAAACTTTCTCCTACCCACTCCCTGCTAAAAGAAGGAGATTATGCTTTAGTCATTCATCTATTCGGGGGTATTGGTGGAGAAAAAGGTGAACCCATACTTGCAGGAACAGTTACCGGACATTTTTCTTACGGTTTAGCTCAAGTAGTGCGAGATACTTTTACCAACGAATTACAATTTGACATCAAATACCAACAAGTTTACGCCCAAAATTCCAACGGCATAATTTCCGGTACTCACCACTGGGAAAATTATATGGGAAATTTGGAAAAAGGATGGTTAGGAACTCGCCCAGTCTCGGATGTAGTCATCAAATTAGACGCACTTAAAGATTATGATTTTGGCGGTGTCATCCTCTCCCCTTTCCGAGAATTTATGTATCAGTTACAAATAATGACAGCTCGTTACCGCACGGGGGATGGCACGGGGGTAGCAAGAGTTACTCCAGCAACTTCTTGTGTCCAAGACTCTAGTCAAGCACTTTTTATTGCCATTAAAAGTATTGAGAATAAGTTTTATTCCACACCAGAAATTCAAACCTGGCTAAAATCTCATCCCAACGATCCACAAACATTAAGGTTTCAACAACTTGTGTCTTTGGGGAAAAAACTGGAAAAGGCTTTAGTTCCCAGAGGTGTTGTGCGCCCAGACTGGCAACAAAATGCTGAATATTTGGCAGGGATAAATGCGAGAAATGGGTTTGTGAATGAGATTAGTATTGTTAACAGTATTTTGAGTTGGCGATCAATGATGCCTCGTCGCGCTCACGATGAAGTTAGCGCTATTTTCCTGGAAAGTGGTGCAGAATTATGGTTTCTCCGCACTAACCAGGTGGGAGGATATGACCCAGATATTGAACCAGTGGCACCGACTGTTGCATTGGGGCAGTTTCCTCTAATTTCAAAGTTAATTGAGCGTTTGATATTTGCTTCTCGTCTGATGAATGGTCAAGACTGGTTAGTTGTTGGGATGACGTTATTGGTTTATGGAGCGATCGCTTTACCATTAGGCTTTAATTCAGGATTTTTGCAGGTTAGTTCTGGTTTTTCCAATATCAAAGAGTTATTTCAGGGGTTAGTAATGGCATTTTTTACTCCAGCGTTAATCGAAGAATTAATATTTCGAGTTTTTTTATTGCCTCATCCCACTGAGAGAGTTTCAACTATTATGTGGTGGTTGTGGGCAGGGTTAAGTTTATTTTTGTTTATTATTTATCATCCAATAAATGCTCTAACTTTCCATCCCCAGGGAAACCCAACTTTTATGAAACCGATTTTTTTGACATTGACAGGAATTTTAGGATTAGTATGTACAGTAGCTTATCAATTAACTGGTTGTTTGTGGGTTGTAGTAATTATTCATTGGGCAGTAGTTGTGATTTGGCAATATTGGTTAGGAGGTAAAGAAAAGTTGTATGGGAGTAACTAATATTATCAAGTTTTTGTTTGTAGTATTGCTCTAGTCCTGACAATATTTTTATTAGGACTAAAGTCCAACTACGAACCTGATTATAACTGTTCTACAGAACATGATATTCAATATATTTATTAATAAAAGCTTCATTGGATCATTACTTAATAATAAATTATATGGTTTGTAGTATTGCTCTAGCCCTGACAATATTTGTATTCGGACTAAAATCCAACTACGAGCCTGATTATAAATGTTCTACAGAACATGATATTCAATATATTTATTAATAAAAGCTTCAGGAGTTAGACATTCAAACTCTCCAGTTTTTTCTACAATAGCATTAACCAATTTATTTATAGTTTGCCGAGTTTATTCCCACACTCCCCTCTTTCTTCTTACTTATTCCTTCTTACTTATTCCCTCTGCTATAAAACTAAAAACCTTGACAATTTGCCTGTACAATTTTTCGGACTTCTCCAGACTCTAATTCTATTAATTTCTTAGTTGCTTGAATTTGAGTAGGCTGATTTTCTAAATGTTGACGCTCAATTAATTCCCATTCTTCTGCTGTTTTCGTATAGCGTCTAGATGTAGCTCTATCCATATTCATAGATGTCGCAACTTCATTTAGAGAAGCCCACCCTGGTTGATTTCGCATTCTATGTAAATAGCGAGTCATTATATCAATATCAATTTTCATTGTGCATTTTCCTGATTATTTTTAACTATATATAATTTGATAAAAAAAGAATATTACAAGTGCTTTATAAAAGGAATAAGTAAGAAAAAAAGCAATAATAATGATTGATTTTATTGCTCAATTAGATAAATAAGTTTTGACCAAAACAATTTTATCAAAATTGTCTATTCTTTACAGCAAAGATAGATCCTACTGAATATAATATAGGTAATATAATATTCAGATAATTAGTTATAAAAAAAGTCTTTATTTGTAGGCGCGTTTAACGCAACTACACACCTAAATAAAATTAAAATTTCAAGACTACAATTACAACTGATAACCACAACTAGAGCAAAAGCGATCGCTTGTTTGTACAGGAGCACCACATTGAGAACAAAAACCCTTCCCAGAACTTGCAGAGGAACTTGACCCCATTTCCATCGACATATTACCCATCCGCATCTGCATTGAGTTCATCTTCATTTCCATATTGCCCATTTTCATCGGTTCCATTGGTTTCATTGGTTCCATCGGTGGCATACTTTTGCTAGGTGTTGCCTCTACTTGTTGAAGCGATAAAACTTCGGCATCACTCAAAGTAGGCGTCCCACTGATAGTACTTATTCCACCTGCCTGCAACTGAACAAAAGATTGTCCCTGTTCCGACTCTATCCGCAAAATTACTCCAGTAGCAGTTTTAAACAAAGTGGGTACTACAGTCCATTTACTTGTTTGAAACCCTGTACTTGCCTGTTGTTGTTGACCAGGACTACCACTGGAAAGAGTAACCACAGTTTGCATTACCTGATTTTCAATATAAACTTGCTGGCCATTACTAAGATTGCATTTGTAAGCCATAACTTTTAGTCGATCATTACTTAATTGTATATATTATAACAATTTTCTTAATAATAATTGTTACTTAATTATGTAAACTTTAAACTTACTTGTACAATAAAAGTTTAATTATCATCAAGTAGTTGATAAATTATAAATAAAAATAGTGCAATTTGATTCTTATACACCGGGGGAATTCTACGATGAACTTTTCATCAGTAAAAATCAACCTCGTCCAGAAGCTCAATTATTGATAGAAAGAATTAATTCTCTTTCTGTAGGTGAACTATTGATGCGACAAAAAGCTGCACAAGTCGCAATGGTAAAACTTGGAGCAACTTTTAATGTCTATGGTGATAGTCAAGGTACAGAACGTATTTTTCCTTTTCAATTTACTGGCTAAATCGTTATGTTGAAAGGGCAGAAAATGTTGCCGGATTTGTTGATGTAAATCTCAATCTACTATTAGATTCTCCTGGTGTAATTCAACAGTGGCAACCTATAGTTATTACTACTGGAGATTTACCTTTATTTCAACAATGCTATGGCGAAGCAACAGAAGCAAATGTAATTCAATTTCTTACTTTTGACTGTGACGACCCTAAGTCTATTATTTCATGTCTGCGTCTAGCTAGAGAAAATGCTCGTTCCATTCGGGAAATTATTTCCTCAGAAATGTGGGAGCAAGTTAACTCATTTTATTTAATGGTAAAAGATGTTGCTAATAATGGTTTAAAAAATTCTGATAATTCAGAAGTTTTTGAGAAGGTAAAAATGGGTGAACATTTATTTTCAGGTATCATGGATGCTACTATGAGTCACAATGAAGCATGGCATTTTGGTAGAATGAGCAGATTTTTAGAACGGTCTGATAAAACTAGCCGTATTCTTGATGTTAAATACTATATTCTTTTACCTTCAATTAAAGATATTGGAACTCCACTAGACGAAGTACAATGGATGGCATTATTAAAGTCAGCAAGTGCTTATGAAATGTATTGCAAACATCAACAACATAGAATTACCCCTAATGGAATAGTAGAATTTTTAATATTAGACCGAGAGTTTCCCCGCTCAATTCAATATTGTTTAAGTTCAACAGAGCGATCGCTCTATCAAATTATTGGAGTAACTCAAGGTATGAAAAAACATCCAGTAGAAAAAGTATTGGGTCGTTTATGTTCTGAGTTAGACTATTTAACAATATAGGAAATAATTCAAACTGGTTTACACGAATTTCTGGATAATTTACAAACGAGAATTAATCAGACAGGAGAGAAAATTTTTGAACCTTTTTTCGATCTTCAACCGATAGAGGGACAGCGATTAAATAATTAGCAAATGCGATAAAGTCGAATGAAAATCGCCTAATTTTCTCCTCTCAATTATAGATTAATTTCTCAATTAAACCAACGATTAGATATTTTTGACTCGATACAAGGAACTTCTAAACTACCAGTAATATTATGTCCGGTTGAATAGTTATAAATAATCAGGAAGGAGTCAGGTAGGGGAGCTGTCGGTAGTGCGACATACAGGAGGGAAGAAGAGGGAGTTTTAAGCTATAAGCAGGGGAAAGTTTTTTTGGTCAGGCTCTTATCCGGACATGATATAATCCAATAATTAATAGATATCTCCAACAATAAAAAATCAAATCAATTATTGCACATAAATTATCAATTCTTTCTCCCTACTCTTTACGGACGTTGCATGCAACGTCCCTACTTCCTACTCCCTATGCATGGAGGAGATGTCTAATAATTATTATTCAAAATTAGGCGTTGCTGAAATGTAATGGTAAGTAGCTGAAGGTAAAATTGAAAAACTTATGTTTTGCGTTGATACTTAATCTAAAAATCATTACTACTCAGCAACGCCCAAAATTAAGCCAAAGATCGAATATTTTTGACTCGATACAAGAAACTTCTAAACTACCAGTAACCCAATAATTAATAATTACAGCAGATTTCATCAGGCGTGAGGTACATCCTTCGTGGGCAAGATGCCCGCACTACCAACATCTTAACGTTAATATTTGTATCTTATATACGACCGAATCTGCTGTATTATTCACAGCAGAACTATTTCATATATATGTCCTTTATTCACTGTTCCTGAAAAATTTAGATATTTTTCCTCGATCAATTTGTCAATTATGATCAAGAGTAACTTTTTCATCAATATATTTATATTTAAGCTATAAGGCAAAAAATTTGATGAAAAAATAATCAAGAGTCGATGTATAGACACAAGAGTTAATATTATTGTTATAGTAGTATCGACTTTATCATCAATTTAAAACTCAGCTCGAGACAAATAACAACCACTAGAAAACTGTAAATATATTGATTTTTATGAGTAATTTATCTTCATCAACTCAAGACTCCAGACAAACACAGACACAGATAGAAACGAATGCTTCCACAACTGAACCAAAACCCAGTTATGTCAAACTGGCCATGAGAAATATGGTGAGGAAGGGAAGTAAATCACTCAAACATTTTGCCCTGACAACCATTGGACTTGTAGGTATATTGGTTGGCCTTGCCTATCTAACGCGATAATTAAAATCACATTTTTGAGCGGAAAGGAGAATTTAAGGTTGTATCTGGAAGTAAGTGTTCAGGATTATTTCTGGTCATCCTCTGTGTCAGAAGTAGAAAAATTAAAAGTCCAGAATGTTGACGAAGTCAGAAGTCAGAATTCAGAAGTCAGAAGTTGTTTTTGTAAGGGGGATTTGAGCAAGTCTCCAAAAACATTTAGCCAATCAAAGCAGGGTTTTAGACCCAATTATTCTGATAAGGAAAAATTTTATCCCATATCTTCTGAAAATTGGGCATATTGGTTTCAAAAATGGCTAGAAATTCTACAACCAAATATTCCACTTGCTGAAAACTACGAACTTACTCTACGTCTGACCGGGGATGGCGAAATCCAAATCCTTAATCATCAGTATCGCGACCGGAATCAACCAACAGATGTTTTAGCTTTTGCTGCTCTGGAAGTAAATGTTCCTCAGCCAAAAGTACTAGATTCTGATTTACAACTATATCTGGGTGATATAGTAATTTCCGTTGAGACGGCCATTCGGCAAGCTAGACAACTGGAACATTCATTAACAACTGAATTAGTTTGGCTAGCCGCCCATGGTTTTCTACACCTACTTGGATGGGATCATCTTGACGAAAAGAGTTGGCAACAAATGCTCAAACAGCAATTATTTTTGCTTCATGCCGTTGGAATTACTATTGAGAAACAAATCACTTTAGAAAATTGACAAGACTAAGGGTAAATTTTGAACTTTTTAGATAGACTATTAATCGAGTAAGTCTTTGATTATCTGGGCCTTATTTATTAAATTGAACTGAGGTAGATAAATTATGAAACTGAATGAGTCATCAATATCTTACAATGAAGCCACTTTTATACACAAATCGAAAAATTCTTCTGCTCCGAAAATAAAGGGTTCTAAAAGTACAGTTAAACCTAATAGAGAATTATCTTGGCAAGTAGCAAATAGTCTTTTAATTAGCTTCAAATATGCTTGGGCAGGATTGTCTTATGCTTTCCAGACTCAGCGTAATTTTCGGATTCATACTTTCATCGGTATTGTTGCTGTTAGTTTGAGTATTTTATTAGAGTTAAAACCAATAGAAACAGCAGTTATTGTGTTAACTATTGGATTGGTTATGGCTATGGAATTACTGAATACTGCTATTGAATCTGTGGTAGATTTAACAGTTAAAAAAAGTTACCACGAGTTAGCCAAGATTGCTAAAGATTGTGCTGCAGGTGCTGTTTTAATTTCAGCTATTGTCGCATTGCTTATCGCAAGTTATCTGATTTTACCTCAATTATTAAGTCTAGTTATTGATACTTTTAGTAGTTAGTGCCGCTACGCGGAAGTTAAAAGTCAATCATTTTTAATTTGTAATTGTTTTAGGATTTTGTAACTGGTCAGTTATTTCCGCCATCCTGCACTAGGGATTATCGCTTTGATTGATTAAATGGGGTGCAAGATTTGAGATTTTAAGTTGATATTTAATGAAATTTCAAACAAGAGTTGGTTATTTACTAACAGTAAAAAGTCCGGCAAACCTTCTTCTATGTTACCTGTTGTCTTTTGCCTGTTGCCTAAAAGCGACCAGTTTTTTTACCTAACTCAAATAAAATTACTATATAAGTTTTTGCCATTATCAAAGCATCTGGCTTTTTACAGTAAAAATAATTTTTACTGGAGTAGAGGTCTAGCTATAATCAAAGTATTTTGAAAGTTGGTTGGTTAAAAAATACTTTTTGCATCAGTGCAATGAAGCTAGAATTTTAATAAAATTAGAGTGTTGTTTGTGCTTTAGTTGCTATTTTTCTCTTTAGCTCAGTAGTAAAACTTTCAGTTTTATGAATCTTACGCTTGAGAAATTATTTCTCAAAATAACTAATCAGAAAAATTAGCGACCACCCATCGATTGAGAGATTAAATATATCTAGGAAATTAAGGAGTAGAACGCTTTGATTATAGTTATAGATAATTACGATAGTTTCACCTACAATTTAGTACAATATTTAGGTGAATTGGGTGCAGAATTAGCAGTTGCAGCTAATGTTAAAGTTTACCGTAATGATAAAATTTCTTTGGCAGAAATTAATGACTTGAAACCTGATGGAGTGGTTATTTCTCCAGGTCCTGGTCGCCCTGAAGATGCCGGAATTTCTCAAGCATTAATTAAAGAATTAGGAGTAAGTTTACCTATATTGGGGGTGTGTCTCGGTCATCAAAGTATTGGTCAAGTATTTGGAGGAAAAATTGTTGCTGCTCCAGAATTAATGCACGGTAAAACTTCTGAAATTTATCATCACGGAGTAGGTATTTTTGAAGGGTTAGATAATCCTATAATTGCTACGAGATATCATAGTTTAGTTATAGATAAGGAAAGTTTTCCTGAAGTATTGGAAATTACGGGATGGGTTGAGGATGGAACTATTATGGGTGTTAGACATAGAAATTATCCTCATATTCAGGGGGTACAATTTCATCCGGAAAGTATTTTAACTAATTCTGGAAAGTTGTTAATTAGAAATTTTTTGGAAAAGTTATAGAATTTTTAATAGGGTTTTTTAACTGTTGTCTATAATCTGATCATTATAGGTTTCTAAGAACGGTATATGTGGGATGGACAAAGATGGATAGATTTATTGTGATACCAAGTGTGATAAATGTTTGTTACAAATTTTAGGGACGTTGCATGCAACGTCCCTACGGAAGAGGGAAGAGGGAAGAAGGAAGAAGGATTAGAGCGGAAGGGCGAAAAACGTGATCTATGATAACCGGATTTAGTATTATTCTTTTAAAAGTCAAAATTAACCCATCTTAATAATTAATTTCTATAATACACCATAGTTTGGTAATTTTATATCACTACAAGAATTGGGCGCGGACATTTTTCAATCCTAAAACTCTTTTACAGTTTGCTATTCCCTATTCCCTATTCCCTAGAGTGTAGCGCTATAATTAAAATGCTCCCCAATAAATCTGGCGATCGCTACTTTTATGCTCGGTACAATCTTCGGATGAAGGGTCGGCAGAAATAATTTTTTCATTGGGAAAAGACCTAATTCTTAATTCATTTAAGATCAAGCTAACATTTTCAGATTCAGCATCAATAATACTGGCAAGAGGCAGAAGATTATCTAGAGAAAAGTTTCCCAGTTGAATGTTAATAATTTCTGCCAGATAGCAGAGCATAATATATCTACTAGCACTAGAAATAAGATAAAAAATTCTCTGGTTAGCATCAAAATAATAAACCCCAGGAATAGATGATGCGACCAGAGTTTTATCTGGCAAAACTAAATCTACATTAATTTCACTAGCGGAGATAACTTGAGCAGTTTTTAACCAGTTGAAGTCTACTTCTGATTCTAAGTCGTGGTAGTGAAAAATTAATCTCTGTAGACCATGAATAAATTCTGGAGAATTGAGAGTATTTTGCCATTTTATACACCATTCATTAGATTGGTTATTCTCAGCAGGTTTGACATTTTGAGGAATTTCAATAATATCTTTGAATAAAGAAAAACTACCTGCTAGTTTTGCCAATTTAACAGATACTTGAGGGTGTAATAACCAGGTACTATCTATATAATCTCGCCACCAATGAGCATCAGGTATTAAAATTTTATTGGCAGGAAATAATTGATGATTTGTATTAAGAATAGGTATATTTTTAACTGAACTTCTTTCCAAAGATAATTGAGCTTCTAAACGTTGGAAAACTTGAATAACACAAATTTTATCTTCAGAGTTTAGAGGTAAGCGATCGCTCTGTTCAAATATCTCTTCAAGAAAGTCTAAATAATCTACAACAGTAGGGGATTGTTTTTGTCCTAAAAGTTGAGAAACTTCTGCTAAAGGGTGGGAAGGAGTGAGACAAATACGACGAGTGGCAAAAAAAAAGGAACTTTAACTTGAAAAGTATTTTTTGGCTGCCAAAATTTACTGGAAGATTCATCCGATAAACAGGGGCGATGATTAAAACGTTTTTGAATTTTTAGCTTTTCTTGATTTGTGACATTTCGGTTATCTACAAAATTTTTATACAGATAATCATAAATAGCATTACCAAACAACAACCCACCCACCTCATAGACCTTCATAAAATCAGGATATTTCTCATACCATTTCTCAGCAGCAATACTCCATTCTCTTCCCGGTTCCTGTCGAGAAGTTCCTGGAATAGCAGCACCATGAGGGTCAAAAAATATCAGACTTTGCCGAGAAATAAAACTAGGAAAATCAGTCACATGGTAAATAGCATTAAAACCTACTCCAAAGCGACCAGTTTTTTGTAAATCTTGGGATTTTTTACTTTGCCCTAAACTTTTAATACTCTCAAAATCTTGGTCTCGAAAAACTTGATTGTTGTAGACTAAAATTGCCGGAACCATTAATTTTTCCATACGATTATCAGGCAAGTTTTTTGCTAGATGAGTCCGCCAATCTAAATAATTTCAACCCTTGTAGCTTTGGCATCATCAGCATTTTGAATTAACTCTTTGAGAATACCAACACCTTCAGGATAATCTCGAATAATTCCTCTGAGACGAGGGATGAGTGGTTCAGATTGATAGAAGGATTTACCGCCTATTTCTCCTTGATTAGAATCCATTATTTTTTTTAGTTGCTGTCATTGATTAGAGTGTTTATTTATGTCAAAAATATGTTTGATTAGATATACAATAGTTAAAGGTGAAGATTGTTAAAAATTATCCTATCCCACAAAAAAGTATTCTCATCAGTCTAACAGAGATGTATAGTATCTAAAAGAGAAAATATTGTGAAACTCAGAGTAACAAATAAAAGATGAAAAGACGAAAATTTATACGTTATACACAAGCAAGTTTGTTAGCCTTAATGGGAACTGGTTTAACATCTAAATTTCACCATTCTCAGGCACAAACAGGAGAATCTTTAACAATTAAATGGTTAGGACATACTTGCTTTTTATTTGAAGATACAGCTACTAAAGTATTAGTAAATCCTTTTCGCCCAATAGGTTGTACAGCAGGATATCGCAACCCTACAGTAGATACAGATTTAATTTTAATTAGTAGTAGATTATTAGATGAGGGAGTAGTAGAAAACTTTACAAGTAATCCCCCACCAATGTTGTTATATGAACCTGGAGTTTATCAGGTTGATAATAGACAAATTCAAGGAATTCGCACTACTAAAGATAGAGAAGGTGGACGTCGATTCGGGACTAATGTGGCTTGGTTATGGCAGCAAGCAGGAATCAAGATTTTGCATTTAGGGGGACTAGCAAGTCCCATTGGCATAGAAGAACGTATTTTAATTGGTCGTCCAGATTTGCTACTCATTCCTGTAGGGGGAGGGCCAAAAGCATATACCCCTTTGGAGGCAAAACAGACATTGGAAGTGCTAAAACCCAGAATTGTGATTCCCACTCATTACAAAACTGAAGCTGCTGATGAAGCTACTTGTGATATTGTTCCTATCGAGGAATTTCTCAGTGTGATGGAAGGAACTCCAGTCAGAGTTGTAAATCAGGATACAATTTCGATTACTAGAGCTGATGTTCCTCAAGAAGGCTCGATAATAGAAGTTTTGAGCTATGGATTCGATCAACTATCTCCGGATTCTCTCGGAAGTAATTAAAAACTGAAAAGTAAAACTTAAGTATAATTATGTAAATTATCTTGACACTTATTAAAATTTTGTTAAGATAAATAGAACTAAGTTTACACTTTTTAACAAACAGGAAAAGTAGCTCGGTATCATATACATTCAAAACAAATATAGTCATATATAGTCATATGGTCTCCAGAAATTGGGGCAACTATTGACATAATCTAACAATGTCTGTGATGATTGAAAATCAAATAGCCTCAAGAGTCAACGATCTGATTTTAATAGGGTGAAATTCCTGGACTGACACGCTACCTCTAGACACATCAGAACCTACGTCCAAGCCTCTGTATTATGACCAAGTAGAAATTGAATCAGGGAGATAATCAAATAAATGAGGAAAAGAAAAAGCAGTCCCAAATGCTTTTAGCTATGGGATAGAGGGTGTTGTAGTTCACCCAGTCAAGGTAAAAGCTGCAAAATAAGGATATGTCATATTTGACTATATTTTTATGAACTATGAATAATCAAAATATAAGTCTGATGAAAAAAGCGATCGCTATTTTAGGATTAGTTGGTACTACCGCATTCTTCGGTCTACCCGCAGTAGCTAACTTCTCTCAAAAATCTTCCACTCAGTCAGTAGTTAACCAACCTTTACTAATTGCTGACTCTCACTCTAAGGATATTGTCGCAACTGCAGCAGAAGCAGGTCAATTCAATACTTTAGCTGCGGCACTAAAAGCTGCTGGTTTAGTAGAAGTACTTCAAGGAGAAGGCCCTTTTACAGTATTTGCTCCTACTGACGAAGCATTTGCAGCTTTACCAGCAGGAACATTGGAAAAGTTATTATTGCCACAAAACAAAGATAAACTGGTAGAAATTCTGACTTATCATGTAGTCCCTGGTAAGGTAATGTCTGGCGACCTCGAATCTGGAATGGTTAAGACTGTAGAAGGTAGTGAGGTAAACATTGATGTTTCTGATGCAGGTGTTAAAGTTGGAGAAGCTAATGTAGTTAAGGCAGATGTACCTGCGAGTAATGGTGTAATTCATGTCATTGATACAGTAATTATTCCTGACTAATTAATTAATTAGCGTTATACCATTTATAGCGGTTTCCGTTGTTATGAGGTAACTGGTCGCGGGCAAGATGCCCGCACTACAATGATTTTACCATTCAAGCTTGTACCTCATTTGCCCGAAATATGCTGTAATTTATTGGAAATATTTCATTAATTGATAATTACTTCTGGTTAAAACCGAGAGGATTGAATAGAAGGAGATATTATTTCTTCTCTTGGTTGATTGGATATGGCGAGGGGACCTCGCCATCCCTCAACCGCTTTTTTCCCCTTAAAAGGGGAGGCTTTAAACCAAAATTATTTAATTATTAATTATTAATAATTGGTAAATCTACCCCATTCTTAAATATGCTTACGAATGGGTTTTTTTATCGAGTCAAAAGTCAGAAGTCATAGTTCTACATTTGAAATATTTTTCAGATAAGTTCCAGTTTTTGTACTATTTTTAATAATGTAGTTAATGAAATTGGGAAAATATGAATACCCAAAATATTCTAACTCTCTTCAAAAAGTCCATCAATATCTTAGGATTAATCTGTACTACTTTAGCGCTAATCTTTGCTAGCGCTTTTATAGTCTACCCGCAGTAGCTAATCAGCAAGTAGTTAATCAACCGATACTAATTGCTGATGCTCAAGATCAAGATATTGTATCAACTGCAGTAGAAGAAGGTAAATTCAATACTTTAGCTGCGGCACTAAAAGCTGCTGGTTTAGTAGAAGTGCTACAATTAAGTGGCCCATTTACAGTATTTGCACCTACTGATGAAGCATTTGCAGCTTTACCACCAGGATTAGTAGAAGATTTATTACTTCCAGAAAACAAAGACGCACTAATCAAAATTCTGACTTATCATGTAGTTTTTGGTAAGGTAATGTCTGGAGACTTAGAATCTGGAGAGGTAAGAACTCTTGAAGGTGATGATATCTACGTTAAAGTTTCCAATGCAGGTGTAAAGGTAAATGATGCTAATGTAATTATTCCAGATGTACCTGCAAGTAATGGTGTGATTCATGTTATTGATTCTGTAATTTTACCATCCAGATAATGAGTATTACTTCTATTAAGTACCTAAGCAAAATAATCTACCTATTCTAATTTTCTGCGCTCTTGAGAAAGGAAATAATTTAGCTTATTATAAATGTGTAATTAATTTTGCACGACCACTTATTAGCGATCGCTATCTTAGGAATAGAAATATTTTGAACATACCTCATTCAGAAGTAGAGTAGGAATGGGTTTTTTTAGTAAGTTTTGTAAATTCAAGGAAGAAGCTATAGTTGAAGTTAGAAGTCATACCAATTTGAAAAAAGAATGCTACAAAAAGGTAGACCTTGCTCGAATATGCTTAAAAATAGCTAGTCCAGTTCATTTTAGATAGTTATTTATATTGTTTTTCCCTTTTTGTCAATATTTATCCCTTCTTCCTTCTTTCTTCTTCCTTCTTTCGTACGGACGCCCTTATGCAACGTCCCTACCATTTTTCATGAATTGATAATTGATAATGGATAATTGATAATTACCTCTGGTTAAAACCGTTACGGAATTGAATATAAGGAGATATTATTTCTTTTTTTTTCCCCTTAAAAGGGGAGGCTTTAAACCAAAATTATTTAATAATTAATAATTAATAATTAATAATTCGGTAACAAACATTTATCAAATTGGTATCAGAAGGTAGAAGTCAGAAGTTAAATTATTGTGTAAGCATTCAGCTATTAGCATTCAGAATTTCCTGCGGAATGCGGAAGCAAACAGACCCATGAACATATTCAAGTAATACTATTTCTGAATAGTAATACTATGTTTGATTAGCATATCCCTACCTCTCTATTACAAAGATATATATAGCAAACTTTTTGAGATTTGGTATAATACCAATTTGAAAAAAGAATGCTATGAAAAGTGCCTCTCAATCAGATATGTTTAAAAATAGTGACTCTCGTTTATTTTAGATGATTATTTCTATTTTTTTACCTTTTTTTCAATATTTCCTCCTTCTTCCTTCTTCCTTCTTCCTTCTTTCTTACTTCTACTATTTGTAACAAACACTTATCAAATTGGTATAACTACTAAAGTTAGCTGATAAACTTTTTCTTTCGGTGCGGAATGCGGAAGCAAACATAACTTTTAATTCTCTTTGGGGACTAATTCCTCCTTCGATACCACAATTAGTTAATAGTTCATAGCTGAAGCGCTGAATGCTTACATTATTGTTGTGACTAAACTTGAGACTTTTAGAATCTCCTAGTAGATAAAAAAGAATGGGAAGAAGTAGCTTTTTTTTATTCTGTTTCTCATTGGTGTGTTTTTCTTTATCCATTACTTATACCAACGGAAATGATATAATTTTAACGCTAATCGCTGATAGCTGAATGCTAATTGCTAGAATATGAATTTGAGTTTCTGCATTATTGTTAAAAATGAGGAAAAAAACTTGCCTCGATGTTTGGCAAGTGTGAAAGATACGGTTGATGAAATGGTGGTGTTAGATACGGGTTCAACTGACCGAACGCCAGAAATAGCTCAAGAATTTGGTGCTAAAGTACATTATTTTGAATGGTGTAATGATTTTGCAGCAGCAAGAAATGAATCTTTGAAATATGTTACTGGTGATTGGGTTTTAGTATTAGATGCTGATGAATATCTCTCACCAAAAATAGCTCCACATATTCAGGAAGCAATTAAGAGCGATCGCTACATTTTAATTAATTTAATTAGGGAGGAAATAGGGGCACAACAGTCTCCATATTCTTTGGTTTCTCGTCTGTTTAGAAATCATCCTGAAATAAAATTTTCTCGGCCTTATCACGCTATAGTTGATGATAGTATTACTGAGATTTTGGCGAAGGAATCTCACTGGGAAATAGCTTCGTTGCCAGATATAGCAGTTTTACATGAGGGTTATCAAAAGGGAGAAATTACTTCTAAAAATAAACTGCAAAGAGCAAAAGCAGCGATGGAAAGTTATTTTAGTAATTATCCTAATGATGTTTATGTTTGTAGTAAGTTAGGTGCTTTGTATATAGAAATTGGTGAAAAACAGAAAGGAATGGAATTGTTATTTCGAGGTTTACAAGACCCCGAGGTAGATATAACAATTTTGTATGAGCTGCATTATCACTTAGCTATTGCCTATCGACAACAACAAGATAGAGAAATGGCAAAAAGTCATTATAAAACAGCAATAGAGTTAAATGTTATGCCTAAGTTAAAGTTGGGAGCATACAATAATTTGGGTAGTTTGTTGAAAGAAGAAGGAAATTTACAGGATGCAAAAATTAACTATGAAATTGCTTTACAAATAGACCCTAATTTTGCAGTTGGTCACTATAACCGAGGAATGGTATTGAAAGAAATGGGTTGGTTTACCGAAGCGATCGCTTCTTATCAAAAGGCAATTCAGCTTGATAGTAATTATGCAGAAGCTTATCAAAATTTGGGAGTTGTATTGTTGAAAGTAGGTCAAGTACCAGAAAGTTTAGAGGCGTTTGGGAAGGCTATTAGTTTACATGAAAAATATAATCCTACAGAAGCAAAAAGAATTAGGCAAGGGTTAGAGTCGATGGGTTTTATTTTGTAGGAATATAAATAAATTTTTCCAATCAAAAAATTATAGAGTTTAAGTAATATTAAACTCCAGCACTGTTTGAAGAATGAAGCAGGAATAACTAAAGTTGGAAGAAGAAAAAAGTAGATGGTAACTCACACCCCAACTAACCCCAACTAATTATAAACATCGTGTAGACAGCGGGGTATTATACCTAAAATAAAAAGATAATGAACCTATCCCACTAATAATATTTTTGCTAAAAACCCTAAATATTTTGAGAATTAAAAACGAAAAATTAAGCTTTTCAAGCACATTTTCCTTAAATAAATAAGTTTGACTCCCTCCAATATGTGATAATATCTTTTTTTAACATAGCGAGGAATAATTTGCTTAGGACTTATGCTAATGATGAATTTTAGACTAGGCAATCTTTTTCCCGCTGTTGCCTGTTGCCTGTTTCCTGCTATACAATTCCAATAATTTGAGTAAATTTAAAGATGATTATTTGGATCGATAAATTCAATAATTTTGAGTATAAGAAGTTAATTAGATTGATTTTTCTAAGTGGAATACTATTTATTTCTAGCTGCAATATATACCCCGAAACTAAAACAGAAAAACTACCAGAAACTTTACCTGTAGAATCACCTCAACCACCTCAACCAACTCCCTACGTTACCGAGGCAAAATTAATGGCGGTTGGAGATATTATGATGCACGGTATGCAAATCAAATCTGGCTATAATTCTCAAACTAAAACTTATTCTTATCAAGCTTTTTTCACAGAAGTAAAAGATATTTTATCTGCTGGTGATTGGGTAATTGGTAATCTAGAAACAACATTAGCAGGACCTGAATCTGGATATACAGGATATCCTTTATTTAATGCTCCGGCAACATTAGCTGATGCTATTAAATGGGCAGGTTTTAATATTTTAACTACTGCTAATAATCATTCATTAGATAGACGAGAAAAAGGTCTATTGAAAACTCTAGAAAATTTACGCGGTCGCGACATTTATCCAGTAGGTACAGCAGCGTCTTTAGCAGAATATCAACAGATTTTAATAGTGGAAAAAAATGAAATTTTGATGGCTTTCTTGGCTTACACTTATGGCACTAATGGTATCCCAATTCCTCAAGGAAAAGATTATCTAGTAAATTTAATTGACGAACAAAAAATTATTCAAGATATTACTAGGGCAAGAGAAAAAGGAGCAGATATTGTTACAGTTTCTCTACATTTTGGTGCAGAATATCAACGTCTACCTAATACTAAACAAAAACAATTAGTGGAAAGTTTGGTTAATGGAGGAGCTGATATTATTTTGGGTAGTCATCCTCATGTAGTTCAACCCTATAAAATATTTAACGTTACATCAAAAAATGGAGATACTCGTCAAGCAGTTGCGATTTATTCTATGGGGAACTTTATTTCCAATCAAACGAGAAAATGTACTAATTTGGGAGTTATTTTTCAGGTTAATATTCAGAAAAGTTTTCCAGAAGAAACAATTTAAATTTCTGGTGTGGAAGCTTTACCGACATGGGTACATCGTTATCGAAAAAATGGGAAATTAAAATTTCGTATTTTGCCTTTAGAGGAAGTTGTTAATGCTAAAAACGATTCTTTACTTAAGTCTAGAGATTATTCATTGCTAGAAAAATATTTAACTCAAATGAATAGTCATATTAATTCCTTAAAAGAAGGAGTAGGGGTTCAATAATTAATAATTAATAATTAATAATTAATAATTAATAATTAGGGTTTGCTGATTAACTATAAAAGCATTTACAGATAAAGGTTGTAGCCTTTTTGCTGCGAAAAAAGTGTCAGCTTTTAGCTCCGAATTGCCCAAAATACTCACATTTTGAGCAGACAAGGGCAGAAAAATTGAGCGACAATTCTTTCGACTGCTTTCTCTGTAATTCCCATTCATTCTGACTCCTGAGTCCTACCCTCCACAAAAAGACTTTTGAGCGCAAACCCTAATTAATAATTACCGAATAATTAATAATTAATAATTAATAATTAAATAATTCTGGTTTAAAGCCTCCCCTTTGAAGGGGAAAAAAAGAAATAATATTTCCTTTGGTAAGTCTTGTATTACAAATAATAAAGTTAAGTAGACTAGAAAAAGTTAACATATTATTCTTAAGTGTAATATAAAACACTATATGAGGTGATTATGCCTAGTTATTCCACGGGTCCGCAGCAAATCAGTATTAACCCAAGTGGCAAGTTAGTAACAGTTGCTGCCTTTGCTCAATCAAGTGCTAATCAAACAGTAAAAATTGTTGATTCTAATGGTAATGAAGTATTCTCTGCTTCTGGTAGCAGCAGAAGTGGTGGAGTATTCACCTATATCGGTGGTGGTAGCTTCACATCAGCAGGAGATGGAAATTACACAGTTACTCTAACAGAAGGTTCTGAGATATTGGTGGGTGAAGACGCTATTATAGAAAAAGGCGAAGTCTTTTTGCACCGATATTCTTTCATCACTAACGATGGTGGTTCTGATGCAAAACCCGACTTTAATGATCTTTTTGTAACTCTCTCTGTATTTGGTTACACTGGTTAGTCCAGTAGAGTGCGTTAATGAAATGTAACGCACCGTCTATCGCAAATATTTCTGGCAAAAATAACTTTCTCTCATAACTGAAGTTACCAAATATCAAGAATTTGCTCGAATAAATAATATTTAGAAATAGAAAGTCCAAGATATAGCAAAGTTTATGGTAATTGGTATTACTTCTGCTATGATGCCTTTACTTAAACCAGCATACAACCCAAGTATTTCCGTGACCCCACTCATCATCAAATGTATTCGGGTTGAATACAAATCTCCCCAAATTTCCCTCCTGGGGGGGTTAGGGGTGGGTCTCCATCTCCCCATCTCCCCATCTCCCCATCTCCCCATTCACTAAAGTCAAAAGTTAAAAGTTAAAAGTTAGAAGTGATATCTGATATCAAATCCATGTAATTGGGGATAAAAAAATGTTCCATCTTCAACCATTACCAAATATTTCTCGCTCTCCCCATCTCCCCATCTCCCCATCTCCCTATCTCCCTATCTCCCCATCTCCCCATCTCCCCAAAAGGGTACTTTATCAACCAGATTCTATATTACTCTCATCTCCAGCTTTTAACTCAATTACTTCTGTAGGAATAATTTTCGGAATATTGGTGTCCGCAGGTTGTAAATTAGTTTGATTTGATGGTTTAACGTAACTATTTTTAATTTCTTCAAGCCAATTAATCATTAAAACTTCTATTTCTTCAAAAGTTTGTTTTTCTTGTAATTCTGATAGGAACTTAGTTGTAAACTGTCTGACTAACTGTTGTCTAAGTTTGATACTTACCGCATCTGGTTGTGTTTGATAAGCTTTTTGCGGAGAAGTAGCAACTGTACTTGATATTTGTATCACTAAATTATTGGCAATTTTATCCGGTAAGCGACGTAAAAAAGGTATTTTTTGTAAACGTCTATATATAGATAACTGCTGCATAGACTGTTCAACGTGATAGCGTAAAAAATCTTCAATATCTGGATAAATTTCTGGAAGAACTCTACAAGCAGTTACTTCAAGTATATTATTAATAATTTCCTGAATGTTTCCATGGTCATTTTTATCTACATCAACTTTATCTGATTTATTTTTTGATTCAAATATAGCTTTTTTTAGAGAACCTTTACTAATATTATTCTGAAGCTGATTAATACCCCCACTGACCACAACTTGAATTATTTCCTTAGCAAAACTACCAATTAGTTGGAATCGAATATTTGTGTATAACTCTTTCATATCTGGTAATTTAACTTTCTGTAAACGAATAAATGCAGTAATTATTCGCAGCGAAGGTAGCCAAGGTTGTAGTAAAAAAACATCATACCAACGCTTTTTAACAGCACCCCATAAACTTAAATTAGAACGACAACTGATTAGTAAAGTCCGCCCAATAAACTCTATCCAAAATATAATCATCCAAGGTAAATCTACTAACCAAAATCTATCTACAAATTCCCCATCCTTACCCAGATCGCGAAAGTAAAAAGACTGCATTAAAAACTGAATATTTTTTGAAAAAAAATCTAACTCTTCTTCCCATTGGTATCTTTCTAGATATTGACTACTCCAGAAGGTATTAAACGCTATTTTTGATGATTTATCTGCCAACAAAATTTCTGGTGCTAAATATTGGAGCAGATTTAATGACTGTAAAATTTGAAGAGCAGGAGTTAAACTCATATTACTATCTGGAATCTGGCTATAAATATGTTGCTTCATCCGGTATTTTATTTGAGTTAAAACTAAAATATGATTAACTATCTGGAAATCATAATCTCTATCAATTAATTCGGTACTACGACCGCGTAATTCTTTGAGTAAAGGTTCTATTTCTTCTGCTTCTAGACCTTTTTTTTCGAGTAATATCTTCAGTTCACTAACTGCGATTAAATAATTTTGTGAGTCTCGGAATGGCTCTATTCCTTTAATTAAATCATACTGTAATTTCGGCTCATACAATAATATTAGAGGACGAATTTTTCTATTGAAAAATTCTAACTGACTTTGCCAACCTTGTGTTTCTAAGTAATTTTTATCCCAAAACATCTGTACTGCTTGTGAAAAACTTTCTCTTCTGGTGTGAGTAGTGAATATTTGCCTAATTTTTGCTAAATTTCCATAATTATCGATGACTTTAAATGGAGGACGATTAATAAATATTTCAAAGCTACTAATGCGTAAATCGTCTAATAAATTTTTTATTTTTGGTGACTCTAAACCATTCTTTTCTAACTCCTCTTGTAGATTATCTACTTTTTGGAGATATTTTTTTTGAGGAGTATCAGTGATTGTTTGTAGGTATAAATCTATTTTTAAGTACCAATGACGAATTTTTATATAAGTAATATCAAATATTACTAACATTACATTAGCAAGAATTAGTAATGCCATAATTCGTTCACTCAGTAATAGTAAACGTGAACGGTGAGACTTAGGAAATTTTTTTGATGACATAGTTATATATAGCAATCAGGAATCAGATGTGAGAATTGAGGTGTTCCTTTGAAGTATAGAATATAGCAGTTATCTTATTCTTATGTATTAGTTTTTTTCTTCTTCCCTATTCCCTATTCCCTATTCCCTATTCCCTATTCCCTATTCCCTCCATACCTAAAACAAAAGTCTCCAATATCTCACAACTAAAATTTTATGGCTATAGCGGGACTTTAGCAAATTTTAAGCCCAAACAAATCCCAAACTCTCTTTATGAGAGGTAAATACGTCAATGTTTTCATCTAACCACTCAATAAAACGATAAGATATTGCTGTACGATCGGGCTTCTAAAGTATCAGTAAAGGTCTTTAATGGTTTGTTAGCCCAACGCCTTCTTATACCTCCAGTTAACTGATGCCAGATAATAAATGTATAAGCACAAAATACTAAAATAAAATGCCTTTTCAAGCTGATTTTATCTCTGACTTGATATTCTCTTAGCCCTAACCATCCTTTGGCTTCCCTGTAGAAAACTTCGACCCAATTTCTCTTAGAATAAGTAGAATATATCCACTCTGAAGTTACATATTTGTGTTCGATATTAGTGATATAATAGTTAATATCAGTGGCATCAGAAAAATTTTTAGCATTGATCACGATAGCTATAGTTTTTTGACCTGACATCCTAGATAGTTGTACCTCTAATGTGGCCACCCAAACTTCTTCTTTCTTTTTTGTGCTTAGTTGAACTAAGTTAAAAGCTTGTGTGGATATAGTTTCAGCTAGCTGACCTAATCTGATTTCCTCTTTAATATTATCCTGTTTTTTGATGATTACTTTTTCCTACGGAATGCTACGCAAACGATTTTTAGCTAATCCTCCTATATAAGTTAAATTTCTTTTTTCTAGTTGATTGAGGAATGATGTATTGTTACCATATCCCCCATCAATTAACACAATTTCTGGTTGATGTCCTCTAGACAAACATTGGTCAACTAGAGACATTGCTAAGTCTGGTTTCTTAACAAATTCTGAGTCTTTTTTTCCTAAAGGTAAAGAATCCGCTTTTTGATATAAAGCTATATCTAAAGGTAGACTTTTTACTCCATCATAAAGATGAGTTGTCACCACAACTACACCATTATCTGTTTTTCCTATTTCTCCTATATATTGTCGCCCTACTCCAGCAGTTAAACTACCACTTCTTGCTCCGTCTTTACGCCCTCGGAAACCTCAGCGCAGGCGGTGCGCTTTTTCTATGGCCTGAATCGTCTATAATTAAAGCAAATGAACGAGAAGGTTTTGTTTGACGACATTCCCACATCACTTGAAGACGACGCTCCCATACCAGCATCTACTGACCAATTTGCTCGAACTAAAAAATGCCGTAATTTGTGGTATGACAGACCTACTGTGTTGTTTGATATCTGAGACAAGTTTTTTCTGTGGCTTTCTCCTAATAGTCCTCCTATATAGTCTCTAAACCCTGTTTTTTGAGCTTTTGTTTTAAATACATTGTTAAAGCGATTTGCGTAACGCAACGCTACCGCGAACGCACCATCGATGGAAACAAGAGGGCATGGCCACTGAAGTTGTTTCTTTCATTGGACTTTCCCCAGGGAGTAATTAACGTAAAATACTTGTCAGGTATATATTATAACCTTTTTTTTACCTTTTTTTACTAAAGTCCCGATAGTTTGAAATTCAAAATTTCCTATTGCTAAACTCTTATACCAAGCGTGAAAAAAGAATGTTACGAATCATCAGGGCAATTAAAATACTTTATAGGAGATGTCTCTTGGAGAAAAAAGATAAATTTAGACCTAAAAACTGCTATTAAAGCTATTCCCATACGACTCCTGATTCCTAAGAAATATCTTAGTTATTTGTAGCAAAAATTTATCAATTTGGTATTATAGCAATTTGATGTGAGGCTGCACAGAATTAGGTGTTAGGTCGTAGGTCGTAGGTCGTAGGTAGCGTTGTCTTATACAAATTTTATGTGAGGTTGCACAGAATTATGAAATTTATTAACTTGTCTATCTAGCTCTACATTCAATTATTATTAATATATTATTCTATGCAACTTAGAAATGAATTTGGTATTAATATATTTTATTTTATAGCAAAACTAATAAATTATTTTAGGATTGATATTTAGTTGATTTAAATTGATATAGTAGTCGAAGGAAAGGGCACGGATATATCAAAAGCTTAAGACTCAGACAACGCCAGATTTTTCCTTATTTCCTAGGTAATTAATCGCCTTCTTTCTTCTTCCTTCTTCTTTCTTCCTTCTGCTATAAATAGTCATAATTATTGATCTGCTGATTAAATCTAAAAGCATTGACATATAAAGACAAGTGCCTTTTAGGAGCCTTTAAAAAGTACCTGGTTTTCAGCTCTTCACGCTCAAAAAGTTAGTATTTTAGACGCATAGTTGGGCATAAAAACCACTCTTACAATTCTTACTCCTACCTCTTTGTTCATTCCTATTTCTCCTGTCTCCAGTATAGCTGTCTCCTACAAATAACAAAAAGACTTTCCATACACAAATCCTAATTAAGTACTATAAAATGCACCAATATCAACTAATTAACAATAAATTTTTAGCTAAAACTATATAAGTTATAAATAGCAAAAATTTGTCCTACCGAATTTACCTCTAACGATATAGGAAACTTATTTAAGTTGTGAAATATTGTAGACCCTGATAGAACACCGGATTTGAGAATAGTCAAATTATTACGAATAATTTAGGATTGCCATATCATATTTATCAGGACTTACGCATGCTTGACCTTGAAAACGCCATATGTAGGGGCGCAATTCGGAGCTTTGCGGAGCGCAAATGGCATTCGCCCTCACTGGATTTAGTGTCCATGCGTAAGTTCTGTTTATGCTAGATTTAAAAAAGTGGCTAGAACTAGGCTTATAAATTTGTTCTAAAAAAAATTAGGAATTTGATCATCTCTAAGCTCTGAAGGTTTCATTTAAGTGAAAAATTAGCCTTCTGAGTCGGAACTGTATTAACAGTAACTACCGCCATCTTTCAGTAGCTTGAAATCAGAAATATTTTAATCTTTATCCCCTTGTAGGACTACAGCCCTTAGTATAACCAAAAAGAAGCTTTTTACCTATTTTTTTTTGCCAAGTTAATTAGAAGGTAATAAGTTGTAGATTGCAAAATATCTACTACCTAAAACCTACCACCTACCACCTTCTTAAATTTTAGACCTAGTTTCAGAACCTAGTCATAAATTAATCAACCATACCTAGTCATAAATTAACCAACCATTTGTAATGACTTAGTAGTAAATTCTATTCCCATCCAACTACCTCCATTATTACTAGAATGACTAGCTTTTTCAGCTATCTCTAGAACTAAACCAGCTTCCATCAAAGAGAATGGTTCAGTATCTGGATTATTAGCACAATCTAGGAAATTCTCAATCAATCCATTAAACCAATTAGTATGACCAGGATCGTCAAAATATGTAGGCACAAAAATATGCTGAACTGGTTTATCTTTAACACTTAAAAACACATCATTATTTTCAATGCTAATTTCTCCTTCTGTTCCCTGAATTCTGTAATAAGCTTTTGGAATAGACCCTAAAGAACTAACACTAATATTGATTAATTTGTTCTCCCAATCTAAGCAAAAAACAGCTACATCTTCAAGTTTACTATTTGTTTCATTGAAACTTCTAGTATGTGCAGATATACGTTGAGGAAAACCACCAAATAAAGTTTGAGCAACAGAAATTGCATCTAAACCATGGTCTATCATAATACCACCACCAGATAGTTCTTTGTCTTTTCCAGACACACCTGGTTGAAAACCTACACCAAATATATTAAATGACGCAAATAAAGGTGTTCCTATTTCACCTGAATTAATTAAGTAGGCAGCGTGAACGATTGAAGGAGCAAATTTATAATTATGACATGGATATAAAATACGTTTTCGTTCGTTTGCTATATTGATTAATTCATAATATTCAGCTTTATTTAAAACTAATGGCTTTTCACATAAGACGTGCTTATCTGCTGCTAATGCTTGTTTAATACTTTCGACATGAAAAGCATTAGGTAAACAAATATCTATTATGTCTATTTCACTAGAATATTCTTCTAATAAATCGCTAAATTGTTCATAAACTCGGATATCTGCATATTGTCGAAGTGCTGCTGCACGTCTAGATGTTACTGGATCTACTACTGCTGTGAGATGAATATCAGAACGATCTCTATATACTGGTACATGGGCTTTCTCTGCATTAAATCCAAAACCAACAATCGCTACTTTCACAATCTAAAATCCTCTTAAAGTATGTTAATTTTTAACATTTTTTTAACAAAACTTATAATTTTTGTCAAGTATTTTTTTTTGAAGTCCACTCTTAAATATCTTTCTGATTTTATTATGGATAAAAATTATCCAATTTAACTCAATAATTTAGTAATCATAGCTTAAATAAGTTAAATTTTTTCTTGAATCAAAAATCTCAACTCAGAAATAGATATTACTCTTTGATATTTCTCAGATATATAGCATTTACATTTGGATTGTAAATATATTTTTGAAGAAAAGGTAATAGAGAATAAAGTACACAAAGATTTTATATTGAAAAAACTACTCTTCTCTTTGTGATTTTGCATGGAAATGTTGTATTCAAGCAAAATTTAGTTAAATTAAATCTTAAGTATAACTATTCGAGTAATTAGCTTGATTATATTAACTTGAACCTGATTTAAAGAAATATAAAAATTCCCAGTTGTTAACTCACTCTTAATATCAACAATTACCGAGAGTATTAATAATATTTTTATAGTGTTTCTCAGACTAATGAGGTACACCTATCTTTATTTCTATTCTATTCTTTTCCCTATTCCCAGATCCGGTGTTCCCTAAAACAAACGAATTTTGTACCTCACGCCTCTTGGGAATTGCTATATCAAAATTATTTATTAATTAAATGCTATTTTGAGACCATTCCTTATTTTTAGACAAAAAAAATCATGTCTCAAGTCTCCCTTTCTTAAATTATGCATCTTCTCGTCTCCATATTGTAGGAGGGCCTGATAACGTAATTCCTTTGTAATACCAAGTGTGAAAAAAGAATGCTATACTTAAGTTACAAGTGACACTTCAATTATTAAGTAATTAACAAATAATCAATTACTTTTTTGATAATTATTAGCCAGTTATTGTTAATTATTCTTATGTTTATTTCTCGCTCTCGGACGTTGCATGCAGCATCCCTACTACCCTACTCCTAAGCAGTGCAAAAATGTAGCAAACATTTATTACCCTTGATATAAGAAGCTAGGGTAGCTCCTCTGTCAAGAGGCTAATTGAAGCCCACAGTTCCTCCGGCAGGAAGCTAACTGAATTGACTGAATAATGTTAAAGTAATCTATAAATATAACGGCAATATTAAATCAATTAACCAAGATGAAAATTAAAATTCCCAGTAATAACGGCGAGACTTTTTCCGCTTACTTAAAAACACCTACTTCTACACCTGCTCCTGGATTAATAATTATCCAAGAAATTTTTGGAGTTAATGAAGTAATGCGTAATATAGCTGATGAATATGCTCAAGCAGGTTATGTGGCAATAGTCCCTGATTTATTTTGGCGTCAAGAAGCAGATATTGAACTTACCGATAAATCTGAGAGTGACTGGCAAAAAGCATTTGAACTTTACCAACATTTTGATGAAAATAAAGGAATTGATGATTTAATTTCTACAATGAAAACTCTCAAAGAATTACCAGAATGTACTGGCAAAATTGGCAGTGTAGGTTTTTGTTTAGGAGGAAAACTCGCTTATTTAATGGCTACTCGTTCCCAAGCAAAATGTAACGTTAGTTATTATGGAGTTGGCATTGAAAAAAATCTTGATGAAGCTGCTAATATTCAAAATCCATTAATACTTCATCTTGCTGAAAAAGATGAATATGTTTCTCCAGAAATTCAGTCTAAACTAAAAATTGAATTGAGTAATTATCCTTTAGTAACAATACATTCTTATCCAAATGTTAATCACGGCTTTGCTCGGATAGAAGGAAAAGACTATAACTTAGAAGCTACTAATCTTGCCCAAAGTCGCACTATAGAATTTTTCCAAAAATATCTTGACTAAGTTTTTAGTTTGACACTGAGTCACTATTTTTTAACCCACTCCCAATAAGTTGATTATTCTAAATTATATCTGGTTGATTGACTGCTATTATTGGGAAGGTTTTATTGAACCGAAGTTAAGGCAGATAATAAATTGAATAAGGAATATAAGCAAAGCAAGTAATTTATTAATTATAAATTATAACTACACAAGAATCACTGATAATCAAAGCTTCCATAATTTCCCAAGTATACTAAAAAAAAATTTGCTTAAATGCCATTACTGACAGTCAAGAACTATATATAAATTTATAGAATATTAGTATTGTTATCTATGTAGATTATAATCAATGAAAATTTTATCATTAACTTCTATTGTTGCTGCCACAGTAATTGGATTTTTAAATATTCCTATAAATAATCGTTCTGCTGAAGCTCAAACTACTAATTTTTTCTGTGGGAGAATCGGGGCAACTCCAGCAACAATAGCCACTAAACAAGGCCAAAATATTCCGATTATTCTCTGGAATTCTAATAATTATTTTACCGAATCAGGAGAAGATGCCCTGACTAGATGTACTAGAGTATCTGGAATTTTATCTACTCAACAAAGAAACGGATATCGAAGTATCACTGTCAGTATTTCTAAAAATGGACAGCCAATGATTTGTGCTGCTAATCCTCAAGATGGTTCTTGTAGATTATTATATCAAGTTCCTAATGGTCAAAATCCTCAACAAGCTAGACAAGAATTATTGAGAAGAGTTACTAATCCTCAGCCAAATCTACCACCAATTACTATTTATTAAAAGAATAAGTATTAAGCAGAAAAACTTTTATAATGATGATAGGAAAAAAGTAGTTATCAGTTTTCAAAACTTGAGAAAAAGTCAAAGCCATAGCAAACATTGTTAAAATTTCGAGACAAACCATGCTAATGTCTAGTTTTCAAGAAGGTCAAATATTAGGATATTGCAAAATTGTATATCATCTCCACAAACCTAACAAAAGTCAGGCAGGGGGAGGGCGTTTATGGATACAAGAAAGCCAGAAGTTCAAGTTATCCTTGACATCCTCTCCGGCCTGTTAGCGTTTGCGCAGCATTCCGATCGGAATGCTCCTTTGTTAGCGCAGCTCCTCCGCAGGAGGCAAGAGGCAGGCACGGAGATTCCTACCGAGTCTTAGTTATTCGGTGGGTTGACGTTTTGCTGGCGCAAAACTCCGCTAACATTGGCTGCTGCACCTACCCCTCTTGCTCCCCTCCCGGGAGGGGATGGGGGTA
The DNA here is from genome assembly GCF_010692625.1 of Okeania sp. SIO2C2. Taxonomy (NCBI): domain Bacteria; kingdom Bacillati; phylum Cyanobacteriota; class Cyanophyceae; order Oscillatoriales; family Microcoleaceae; genus Okeania; species Okeania sp. SIO2C2. The sequence continues at coordinate 15,589 of NZ_JAAHGM010000030.1, read as the reverse complement.
GGTTACGCTTGCCTCCAGGTCTGTTTTTTGTCTCTGACTGCCCGCCCGCGACTAATATATTTATTGCTGCATTCTAATCTCTATGGTGTTTTGCGCCACAGTTAAGGCATTCCCATTCTCGCATCTGAAGGTCTAACTTGCCACCTTTAAAGCCACAATTTGAGCAAACTTGACTTTTAGGTTCCCACCTGCTAATGACTCTAAAATCACGAGCGTATTTCTCAGCTTTTCCTTCTAAGAAAGTTCTAAATTGTCACCAACCTAAATCGGATATAGCTCTGGATAATTTGCGGTCTCTTGGTGCGTGTTCCCTTGCGACTGGCGTCATCGCGGAGTCGCACCGCTTTTTTACCATGCCAGAAAGGTTTCCTTCGGAATGCTTTGCAAACAAATCTTCTAAAACAACTGTTTGGTTGTCACGAATTATTTTAGTAGATAATTTATGCAAAAAATTAGTTCTTGTATCTTTGCAGTTTACCATGGAACTTAGCTACTCTAACCCGTGCTTTTTCATACCTTTTAGACCCTTGAGTTTTATTAGATAATGACTTGCTTAACTTTCGTTAGTACAGCTCCTCTGAAACAGGCTACTTCTTAATTCGTTTTTTGAGTGGTTTTGGTGCATCAATCTTTGTACCATTACTCAAGGTTGCAAAAGTAGAAATGCCTAAATCTATACCTACTGAATTATCAGTATGAGCCAAGGTTTCTGGTATAATTTCTACTACAAAACTTAAGAAATATCTATTAGCTGAGTCCTTGATAATTGTTACTGATGATGGAGCAGCAGGCAACTCTCTTTACCAAACAATTTTCAGCTTTCCAATCTTAGCTAAATAAACTTTATGTTGACCAATTTTAAACCCTCCTTTTGTAAATCTTGCAGTTTGTTTTAATTTCCTGCTTTTGAATTTAGGAGGCTTAACAGGTTTACCTTTCCTCTGGCCTTTTGTTGATTTAAAAAAGTTTTGATAAGCTTGGTTTAAATCATTCAAAGATTGCTGCAATGGTATGCTGGAAACTTCTGAGAGCCACCCTCTACATTCAGTCTTCTTAGCCTGAGTAATAAACTGTTTTTGTAGTTCAGAATTAGTGGGTTTCTTTGCTCCCGATCTATACTTTTCTTGACAATAAGCTAGGATATCATTCTAAATAACACGGACAGAACCAAATAGCTTTGCTAATTGGTATCTTTGTCCCGGTGTTGGATATATACGATACTTAAATTTAGCTTTCATAATTCCTATCTAAACTAACAGCATGATAACATATATGTTGAAAAAAAAAGCTAAAAAGTCGCCCTAGAAGGGCGGGGCTTTAAACCCATTTTTTTGGTAAAATCTTCCAAGATCGAGAACCAAAAGGTTTTGGCTAATCCCAATTAAGCAGCCAAATCATCATTATTGAATAGCTCAAAAATCTGCCGACAGAAATATTTCAGTTTGGCAGCAGATTCTGTTGTGGGTTGGGTATTTCCCACAAAATGCCAGCCACCCACCGTTGATAATTTCCATTGTTCTCCGCGATGATCGTAACCAGCAACTTCCACTCCAATTACACGAGAATAAGCTTCAATAGGATCTTGATATAAACGAATTTGCACCAATAAACAACGACTTTCCAGAGACCTACTTCTACCAGGCAAATGAAAACCAATATCTATAGAATCTGGGTCAACTAACTCCAAAGTATCTGGATCGTTCATCCAGGGCTTGAGATCGACCTTAACATCTACAAACTGGGACTTAAATAAATTTACAATCGCAGCAATCTTACTCGCTACTTGAAAATTTTTGGCCTGTTCTGCAGCATTTACCATATATGCTCCTCAAGAATAAAATTTCAGATTATTAACTAACTAATTTAAGTAAAAATCAAAAACTGTGATTATTGGGACAATTATTAATAATTTTAGATTTTCTACTTATTTGTTAAACAATAGCTTCGAGGGTTTAGATTTGATTGGGGCTAAAATTTTTCGTTTAAGTCCCAATCTCAACAGCCAAAAAGAAAATTGTTAACTTTTGACTTGACTACTTTTTAATTGATAATGCTAGTATCAAAATAATTAACCTAATTTCTAACATCTTATGCTTCAATATCTTGTGGCTCTTATAGCAACTGCAATCATTGGTTATACAGTTAATTCATCTGTAAAAGTTATTGATGAAGGAGATGAGGCTTTAGTAGAACGCTTGGGTAAGTATAAGCGCACTTTGAAGCCTGGACTTCAGTTTGTTCTACCTCTAGTAGAAAAAATAGCTCATGTTGATACCATCCGCGAAAGGGTCTTGGATATTGACCCTCAGTCAGTCATTACTAATGATAATTTGACATTGCAGGTAGATGCAGTAGTCTACTGGCAGATTATAGAAATCGAGAGAGCGTATTATGCAATTGAAGACGTAGAAAATGCTATTGATAATATAGTTTTAACTTCTCTGCGTTCTGAAATTGGTCGCTTGCCACTTCAAGAAGTTTTATCTACAAAAGATGAAATTGATAAAGCTTTGTTGAAGAAATTGGATGAAGCTACTTCTAGTTGGGGTGTCAAAGTGATTCGTGTCGAGGTTCAAAATATTATTTTTCCTGAAAAAGTGCAAGCAGCAATGGAGTCGGAAAGGGTAGCTTTAAGTGAGAAAAAAGCTATGCTTGAACAAGCAGAGGGAGAAAAAAGAGCTGCTATTGCTAAAGCTCAAGGACAAGCAGAGTCTATAGAGGTTCTTTCCAAAATTTTAAATTTGCGCCCAGATAGTCCAGAATTTATGCAATTTCTGATTGCTCAAAGATATTTAGAAACTAATCAGAAATTAAGTGAAAGTGCTAATTCTAAGGTTCTATTTATGGACCCGAAAGCCATGTCAGAAGCATTAGCTGAATTAGTGGGAGATTCTCCTGATTATCCTCCACTAAACGATCTACCTATTTCACCATCTAAACTGAAAAAATCTGATTAGTATCATGTCTCATAGATATTGGGATAGGGAGTAGAAACAAGGGATAAGAAGATTTTGATTATGGTTTATTAAGCGAAATCAAGATAGTTATGACCGGGGAATATATCCAGTTTTAGAGATGCTAGCTGGGTAAATTTTTTGCAGCTTTTAATCAGGCAGAATAACTATCATTAGCACTTTTTTATAAACTATTAGACATCTGGCGGTCCTAAAAAAGAAAAATAAAATCAACTATCGTACATGAATTATCAATAATTATCAATTATTTCCCCCTACTCCCTACTCCCTCTTTTGGAGGAAATGTCTATTGATATTTAATCAATAAACTTATAAATTAAAATAATTAAAGTAAAGTAAGAACCTTAGGAATATAAATTCTTGCCACTTGGAAGTAGCTAGAGATGATTTTGGTCAAAAAATTAACCTTTTTCTTTACTTCCTTCGAGTTAAAATATCTAATACTAAACTAGCTAAAATGCGCTCCTATTCATTAATTGCTCCTGCTAAAATCAATCTGTATCTGGAAATCATAGGCGATCGCTCAGATGGCTATCACGAATTAGCAATGGTTTTGCAAAGCATTAGTCTTGCAGACAGAATAGATATTCGTGCCATTGGAATTGAAACTATTGTGGTTCGATGCGAACATCCTCTGGTTCCTGCTGATGCTGACAATATTGCTTACCGAGCAGCTTCCTTGATGGGTAAACAGTTTCCAGATGTATTTGCCAGGTACGGTGGCGTTGAAATTACTATCAATAAGCAGATTCCTGTAGCAGCAGGGTTAGCAGGAGGTTCCACAGATGCAGCAGCGGTATTAGTGGGATTAGATTTAATGTGGGAACTTGGTTTAACTCAGGGAGAGTTGCAGGAGTTGGGGGCACAGTTGGGTTCAGATGTTCCTTTTTGTGTTAGTGGCGGTACAGCATTGGCAACTGGACGTGGCGAAGTTCTCTCCCCACTACCAAATTTAGACCAACTTTATGTGGTTTTGGCTAAATACAAGAATCTCTCTATTTCTACACCCTGGAGTTATCGCACTTATCGTCAAGAATTCGGTCATACTTATATTGATGATACTGAAGCTCGGGAAAATAGCATACAAAGGGTACATTCTGGACCAATGGTCTCAGCGATCGCTCACCAAGACAATATAGAAATTGGCAAACTATTGCACAACGATTTAGAAAAGGTGGCTTTACCAGAATATCCGCAATTATTAAAATTAAGAGAAGCTTTTGCCTCCCAAAATGTTTTAGGAGCTATGATGTCGGGGTCTGGACCTACTATATTTGGTTTGACAGAATCTCTTGCTCAAGCACAGGAAGTTGAGGCCACAGTAAAAGCAAAAATGGCTGACCCCGGTCTAGAATTCTGGATAGCACAGTTTAACTCTAGTGGCATTACTATTGCCCATTGAAGAGGGAAGAGGGCAGGACGTAGAAGGTAGAAGGAACATATAATACTTTGAATTGGCAATAATTAATAACTATTATTCTCTGTTTGTTGTTGTTGAAAACTCTAGAAATCTGTATTTTATTTTGCCAAGTTATAAACTGCTATATTTAATTTTCATTTTTCCCAGAATTCTAATATAGCAATAGCCAGACCTGTTAGGAATTATGCTGACCATCGATCTTAGACTAGGCAATATTTTTCCAACTATTTCCTATTCCATGTTCTCTATTATAGTTACAAACAATTTTTAGTCCGACTTCAACTATTCAAAATATATGACTAATTTAAGTCCTAAATCTGATAAAAAATCGGCTTCAAATGTCAATCCTTTACAATGTTTGGCTAGTGCAATAATTTCTGGTGGATTAGCCACACTTGCCTATATGTTAATGAAATCTATTTCTGAAACATTTGCTAGTAAACCTATTCTTTCAGATAACGTTTTTGTGGTGAATATTTCGACTGCTGTTCGTGCTTTAGTAGTGGGAGTTATTGCTTTAGCTACTTGTATGTGTGCGATGGTTACTTTAGGTTTAATCGCCTTAGCTATACAAATTATAATTCAGCGATTTACAAATAAGGAAATGCCTCCAAATGAAGGTTAAATAGTAAAAAATTGGGGGATAAATATTTATATCATGTCCGTCTTAAATTAGTAGACATCTCCAGAAAAGAGGGAACAGGGAACAGGGAACAGGGAACCCACCCCTCACCCCTCCCAGGAGGGGAGTAATTGATAATTTATGGATAATAATTGATTTGATTTTGAATTTTCACCAGATGTCTAATGATAAAAAGGCGTTGCATCATTACGGGGTGATCTGTAATTTTTTCATCATTTGAAAATATTTTCAAATTACAGGCGGTTGCTGAATACCTAAAAACCCAAATATCACTGGCAAGTTTGCACTTTTAAAGCTTTTCTCTTTTCAGTAATCAATCAATCGCTTTATAGTTCAAAGTAAAATTGGGCGTTGGTAATTTGAGGTATGATATCATGTCCGGATAAGAGCATGATAAAACTCCATTCCGTTTACACGACCAAAAAACTTTCTCCTTCTATTCCTCTTTCTTCTTCTTTCTTCCCTCCTGACTCCTGACTCCTGACTCCTGACTCCTATTCCTTCTAGTATAAAATTTCCTTCAACTCAGGTTAATTATACCTTCATCAAAAACACGATTATTTACATCAATACCTCTAACGATAATGTGGTCTTCATAAACATCAAAAGCAGCAAAACTAAAATCACTTGTAGAATATTCAGTCCACTCTGATTTCCCTACAAGACGTTGTTTGCCACCCGCACCACAAATTAAATAAGTAGTACCATTAATTGAGCTAGTTCTTTCATAATCATGTTCATGTCCATTAATATAAAGCTGAACTCTATATTTTTTAAATAGTGGAGTTAAAGTTTGAATAAAATCTTCATTTAACCCATACATTCCAGAAGAATAAATTTGATGATGACCAAAGACTATTTTCCAAGGTGCCTCACTTTTACTTAATTCTTTTTCTAACCATTTTAATTCTGTTTTCCAGTCAGCATTAATATTAGTATCTAAGGCAAAAAATTGAATTGGGTAATACTGAAAAGTATAGTATCTTCCTGCCATATTAAAACCTGGATATTTTACTTCCAAGTCTCCATTTTCAGTACGAATATCGTGGTTGCCCAGACAGGCATAAAATTTAACTTCTTTTTCTAGTAAAAATTTATATGGTTTCTCAAAAACATCTTCTATTTTTTCAATTTCTCCATCTTCATAAATATTATCGCCACCAAGAATTACAAACTCAAAAGGATATTGTAAAAAATAACTCCTCATAGCTTCAGCTACAGCAAATTGATCTTTGCCTTCTGTACCAGTATCCGCCACAGCAACAAATCTGAAAATAGGGTTTGTTTTAACAGAGGAAAAATTGTTTAATGTCAGTGCATTAGCAGAAGTAAAAAGCCTTAATTTTTTTACTATTTTGCTGCATATACCAACAACACTAATGCTGCTGAGACTACTTAAAAATAAAAATTGACGACCTTTAATACTCATCGTTTGAGAAAATAAATTAAGTAGAAAAAGGACTATAGTCCAGAATACTAATTTGTCTTTTATTAATTTATCGTTTTATCCATCGATTTGTTTAGTCCAAAAGGTATAAAGTAAATGTCAGAAGACCAACCACAGCAACCAAATTTAGAACAACCTGAAACTGAAGCAGTCTATCAAGAGTCAACAGAAACTGCTTCCGTGACACCGCAAAGTCCACCTGAACAACAATCTACTACTGAGAAAAAATCAGTAGTGACAAAATCTGGCCTTGGACAACAGGTTTTAGGATTAGTTCGTTCCTTATTACCAGCGTCCCTAAGTCAGAAGCTTTCTGATGGGTTATTGACGGGGGCGATCGCTGGTATTTTTGTCCTCATTCTGGTAATTATTTTTGTTTCTTTTTCCCCTGGTCAACCTGCTACTGAGGTAGCGGATATTCCTATAGCTGAAGAAATAGAAGCGATCGCCCCGACGGATATTCCTATAGCTGAAGAAATAGAAGCGATCGCCCCGGAAGAGTCTCTACCTCTTACAGTAGATCCAGAAGTATCTGAAGATTCATTTGATGAAGCACCTGAATCTGTGGAACCAATTGTAGTTTCACCTCCAAAGTTGACACCAGAGCAAATTTTAATTGTGTCAATTCAAAATCAAATTGATGAGCTTACTAATCAATATGGTGCTGGAATTATTGAATCTTTAAGAGTTAATTTTCCTAGTAGTTTATTAATTGTTGAACTGAATAATGATTGGTATGAAAAAGCTGAGGAAGAACAAGATCAATTAGTTAACCAAATGTTTCAAGAAGCACAAGATTTAGACTTTAGTAAGTTACAAGTTATGAACTCTCAAGGTAGAGTTATAGCTCGTAGTTCAGTGATTAATTCTGAAATGATTGTTTTAGAGCGATCGCTTTTGGAAATACCAGGTTAACGAAGTCAGAAGTCAGAAGTCAGAAGGATGATTTTAATAGTTTAATAGTTTTATAGTTTTGTAGTTTTGTGGAATGGGCATCTTGCCCGTTCCTGCTCCTCAGCAATGCCAAAATTTGTTCAAAACCTATCTAGGAAAGCTATAGTATCAATTGAAATTAAAATAGCTTAATAATCGACAAAATATTTAACTAGGACTTGCTGATTAAATCTAAAAGCATTGACATATAAAGACTTTAGCCTTTTTGGGGTCGAAAACAGTACCTGGTTTTCAGCTCTTGACGCTCAAAAAGTTAGTATTTTAGGTGCATAGTTGGGCAGAAAAATCATTCTTACAATTCTTACTCCTACTTCCTCGCTTATTCCCATTTCTCCTGTCTCCTGTCTCCTGTCTCCTGTCTCCTAGCCTAGCAAAAAGACTTTCCATACGCAAACCCTAACTATAGTTGATTCAGCTATTGATAACAAAGGCATTTATACAAACAAAAAGTATATTATTAATTTTTTTTATTTATAGTGATGTTTTAATTCATCTGTTGCCATAACCGATAATTTCGTAGTATAATTAAAAATTACAGATCAAAAATTAAGTGTAGTTAGAATATTTTATGAATAAAAAAAGCGGTGAAGGATATAAAATAATTAGTGATAATCGCCAAGCTAGATTTAACTATCATATTATTGAAACTTATGAAGCTGGTGTTGCATTACAAGGTACAGAAGTAAAATCAATCCGAGAAGGTAATGTTAACTTACGAGATGGTTATGCCTTAATCCGTAATAATGAAGCATGGTTACTGAACGTTCATATTTCTCCATACCAAAAAGCAGGAGAATTTTTCAATCACGAACCTCGTCGTAGTAGGAGACTATTGTTACATAAACAAGAAATTCGTAAATTGATTGGTAAGGTAGAACAACAGGGATTAACTTTAGTACCATTGAGGATGTATTTTAAGCGCGGTTGGGTAAAAGTTGATATTGCTTTGGCACAGGGTAAAAAGCTCCATGATAAGCGTGAAACTATTAAACAACGAGACGATAAACGGACTATGCAAAGAGTAATGAAGCAATACTAGAGCTGCTACGCGGAAGTTAAAAGTCAATCATTTTTGATTTGTAATTGTTTTAGGATTTTGTAACCAGTTATTTCCGCTATCCTGCACTAGAGCAACCAATTTTATCCTTACCTTAGTAAATTTGAAGCTTTAGTTTGCTCATTCAACAATTAATTATTAATTATTACCTCTCCTTAAAAAGTATAGGATTGACGAAAAGGATTTTTTTCTTTATTTCTGATTTTAAAGAAGAGGCTTTAAACCTGAATTATTAGGTACATTGAATAATACTTATTAGTTAGTAAGTATAGTTATATTCATATTCATAATTATAAGAGTCTTCAAAATTAGTGGCGACTCTAACTCCATTATTATCAACAGTACATACAAATTTGTTTCGTTCTCCATCAATATTTACCCATCCTCGCCACTGCCAACCTTCAGCAGTTTTAGTCACATTCTGAGTAGAAGACCACCCCCCATTACTAGGAATTCCCATTTCATATTGCATAAATTCTTTACAAGAACTTACCACACTAATATTACTGTTATGAATTCGATCGCTACCTCCATAAAAACGATCAGGAAAATAATCAGGATAAGTTTCTTTATGAAAATATGCTGTTACTTCATTGTTATCAATATTGCAAATGAAATTGCTTCGTTCCCCATCAAATTCTACCCAACCTTGCCATTGCCAACCAGATGTAGATTCAGTTATATTTCCTGCTGAAGACCACTGACTATTACTAGGAATTCCCATTTCGTATTGCATAAACTCTTTACAATAACTTACAACATGATTAGTTGGAATGTGATTTTTAATTCCTACTTTTCTACGATTTATATAGTTAGGATAACCAGAACTGTGATCGCCATCATTTTTAAGTTTAATATGACTATTGTTACCAACGTCACAGGCTGTTAGAAAAACAAATGTAGCCAAAGTTATTGCTAGGTTTTTGCTATTCATTGTTCTGTGCTATAAAATATAATTTATAACTTATAGTAGCACTAAAAGTGACTTTTAGAGCTAATTTTTTACAAGAATATCAAAATCAGCTAGTAACGTTGTAGCAGCGCTAGAGTTTTGTAACATTCTTTTTTCACCCTTGGTATAAAATTGTCCAAATTAGGATTTTATTTCATAATTCTGAAGTTGACATAACATCGTCTAATAGCAGTTTTAAATTTGGAAATAAATCAGAATAAATCAGCTCACCTAAGCGATATTGTTGCTGTTGATAAACACCATTTACTACCTGGCAAATGGTGAAAGTAGGTTGTTTAGGATTGCCAATAAATTGTAAACCTCCTAATGCTCTAAAATCGATAATCCAATATTCTGGGATATTTAAAAAAGCATATTATTCTACTTTTCTGGCATAATCATCTTGCCAATTTTTGCTAACTACTTCAGCAACAAGTTTAATAGTACTACCGTTACAAATTACAGGTTCTTTTTGCCAAAGAGGTTCTTGAGTTAGTTCTATTTTATCTAATACTATTACATCAGGTCGTAGTGCTGTAGCTTCAGTATATAGGGGTTTGATTAGGCAATTTTTAGGAATTAACCAATTAAAATTATTACGAAAAATTTCGACATAAATTCTACCAGCAATACTCCCGGCAACAGCTTCGTGAGGGCCTGTGGCTTCTATATCTCTTAATTCTCCGTCAATTAGTTCATAACGTGTATTATCCCCATATTGGGCAATAAATTCTTCAAAGCTCAATTGTTCGGATAAGGTGTAAGTCATATTTTTATTTACTTGATGGAATATAATTTTATATAAGTTTTATCAGTGATCGAACAAAATTGAGATAACTAAAACTGTCTAAATTAGGATTTTATTTAATTATAAACTCATGGTTTTGATTGTGAAGTGTAGATGAGAAGGATCGATCGCTAGTTCCTAAAATTTATGCTATACATAAATAGATGTATAATATATTTCTGGGACAGGGTTTTTAGTTACTCCTAATTTAGTATTAACTAATAATCATGTATTGCCGAATTCAGAACTGGTAAAGAACACTTTATTTAGATTTAATTATGAAGAAGATTTCCAAGGCAAAGCTCAACAAGTTTCTGAATATCAAGGCAAAATAGGAGGAATTTTTCACACTAATGAAGCTTTGGATTATACTTTAGTTGAAATTTCAGGTCAACCAGGTAAAGAATGTGGTTATCTTCCTTTAGCTAGTAGGGATGTTAGAGTCGATCAGCGTGTTAATATTATTCAACATCCAGCAGGTCAACCGAAGCAAATTTCTTTGCAGAATAATTTTGTTCAATATGTAGATAAAAATATAGTTCAATACATCACTTCAACTATGCCTGGTTCCTCTGGTTCTCCAGTTTTTAACAATAATTGGGAAGTAGTAGCATTGCACCATGCAGGAGGAAATATTCCTGAACCAGCAACAGGAAAAAAATACTATCGTAATGAAGGAATTTGGATTGGTAGTATTCTTAGAGATTTGCCAGAGGAACTCAAAAAACTATTGGCTAATTAATTTATTTAGTAGCAAATCTAAGGAAAAATAGTAGTAGTTGGATGTTTCAGTTAAAATAGTGCTTTACGATGAACACCATCAAATCTAATCTAATCAATTTACTGGTAAATTTACCAGGTATTGAGGAACCTAACAGTCGTCCAGCATATATTGAGGATTTGGTTGCCCCCGATATCCGTCTAAAAATATATTGGCAAGGAAGCATTTATGATTTTGTTAGCAATTTTGTCAAGTTTTTGGCAAAACATCGCAAATATTTACTCGGTTTTCTGGATGAACTGGCAAATAGCGATCGCTTCGGTATAGAGCGTCCTCGAGTAGCTAGGCAACTGCACCAGGAAATTGCCTTTCTGTCTCCTCAAGAGTGGTTTCGGGTTTTTGGCGTTAGTGATTGGACAGAATGGGCAGCGCTTCCTGATTGTCCTTACCGAGGTTTGCAAGCATTTCAACCTGAGCATAAGGATTTATTTTTTGGGCGGCAAAAATTTGTAGACCGTTTGGTCAAAGAGGTAGATGTTAAACAGCTTGTAGCTGTTATTGGTGCTTCGGGTTCTGGCAAATCTTCGGTGGTGTTTGCGGGATTGATTCCACAATTGCCTAAAAACTGGCAGTATGTTTCTTTTCGTCCAGGTAACAGCCCTTTTGATGCCCTAGCAGGGGCACTACCATTGAATTTGCGGGGTGCTTTAGGAATTCAGGAATTTGCAGGGCAACTCCAGCAAAGTCATGATGCTTTGCGAAAATATATTGCACCAATGCAGGAAACTTTGGTGCTAGTAGCAGATCAATTTGAAGAACTCTACACTCTATGTTCTGATGTGGAGACGCGCAAGCGATTTCTTGACTGCTTGCTAGAGGCCGCGTACAATGCCCCGCGTTTTAAGCTGCTACTAACGATGCGGGGAGACTTTTATGGGGATGCTACTGACTATAGCCCTTTTGCAGATGCTTTACAAAATGCTTGTACCAATCTGTCAAGGATGGAACCCCATGAGTTACAGGAAGCGATCGCTCGTCCAGCAGAGTCTAGGGGAGTAAGTTTGGAGGTGGGTTTGGTAGAGCGGATTTTGCATGATATTAGTAAGAAGTGGGATGAAGAGGGAAATAATGGTAACAGCAAAGCACCAGCAGATAAATTACCTTTGCTAGAGTTTGCGCTCAAGCAGCTTTGGGAAGAGGCAGCTAAAAAGAAGTATCCGGAACTGACTCATGAGGCTTACGATCGCATTGGTGGGATAGAACTAGCTTTGGGTAAATATGCAGAGAATATCTATGAAGACTTGCTACAGGGCGAACAGGAGAAAGAAAGGTATCAAGTGAAACAGATACAACACGTTTTTATCCAGTTGGTGCAACCAAGGGAGAAAGAGGATAACCAAGACACTCGACGTTTAGCAACGCGCCAGGAAATAGGGGAGGAAAATTGGGATTTAGTGTTGCGACTGAACCGGGAGGATGTACGTTTGGTGGTTATCGGTAGGGATGATGTTGTGGAAACAGAAACAGTGGAGGTGGTGCATGAGGTATTGATTTCTGGTTGGAGTCGCTTGATTGGATGGATGAATGCAAATCGGGATTTTCGGACTTGGCAGGAGAGGTTGCGGGGGGCGTTGCGGCAATGGGAAAGTAGCGGAAAGGATCAAGGGGCTTTGTTGCGGGGTGTACCTCTGAAGGAAGCGAAGGGTTGGTTGTTGAAACGGGAGGAGGATATTAGTTCCCTAGAGCAGGGGTTTATTCGAGAGAGTGTAAGGTGGAGCAATCTGACTATCTTGCTGCTTACTTTTGGTTTATTGATTGGCTTGGGTTTAGTTAGCGCTGCTGCTATCGGATGGTGGAATAATGATGTTAAAAATAAAAATGCTGAGATAGAAGCTAGAATTACTACTTTGGAAAATCTTGCAGATACTAGCTTGGAGCAGCAATTAAATGCGATTAAGCATGGAAAAAAGGTGCGGGATTTTCCACAAGCAGATCTTAACAACCGAGTTCGTGCTGCCAATCTGTTACAACAAATGTTTAGTGTCCAGCAATGGAAAGAACGTAATACTTTACAGGGGCATCAAGGTTGGGTCAACTACCTCAACCTCAGCCCCGACGGCAACCTCATTGCTTCTGCAAGCTTTGACAGGACAGTGCGTCTGTGGAAAGCAGATGGCACAGCCGTTGCTACTTTAGAAGGGCATCAAGAACGTCTAACTCATGTCAGTTTCAGTCCCGACGGAAATCTTATTGCTTCTGCTAGTTTTGACAAGACAGTGCGTCTATGGAAACCAGATGGCACACCCATTGCTACTTTGGAAGGGCATGAAAGACCAGTCAACCACCTTAGTTTCAGCCCCGATGGCAACCTCATTGCTTCTGCTAGTGCAGACGACACCGTGCGCCTGTGGAAACCAGACGGTACACCCATTGCTGCTTTAGAAGGGCATCAAGATTGGGTACGCTATGTCAGTTTCAGCCCTGATGGCAGTCTCATTGCTTCTGCTAGTTTTGACAAGACAGTGCGTCTATGGAAACCAGATGGCACACCCATTGCTGCTTTAGAAGGACACCAAGCAGATGTCAAACACGTCAGTTTCAGCCCTGATGGCAGTCTCATTGCTTCTGCTAGTGTAGACAACACCGTGCGCCTGTGGAAACCAGATGGCACACCCATTGCTGCTTTAGAAGGACACCAAGTAGATGTCAAACACGTCAGTTTCAGCCCCGACAGCAACCTCATTGCTTTTGCTAGTAATGATAATACCATACGCCTGTGGAAATCAGATGGTACACCCGCTGCTACTTTAAAAGGGCATCAAAGTTGGGTAAACTATGTCAGTTTTAGCCCTGATGGCAGTCTCATTGCTTCTGCTAGTCGTGATGAGACCGTGCGCCTGTGGAAACCAGATGGCACGCTCGTTGCTACTTTAGAAGGGCATCAAAGTTGGGTACGCTATGTCAGTTTCAGCCCCGACGGCAACCTCATCGCTTCTGCAAGTAGTGACAACACCATACGCCTGTGGAAACCAGATAGTAAACCTTTTGCTACTTTAGAAAGGGATCAAGATGTTGTTCGCCACGTCAGTTTCAGCCCCGACGGCAATCTGATTACCTTTGCAAGTGGAGATAACACCGTGCGCCTGTGGAAACCAGATGGCACAGCCATTACTGCTTTAGAAGAGCATCAAGGTCCAGTTTCTCACGTTAGTTTCAGTCCGAACGGCAACCTCATTGCTTCTGCAAGCTTTGACAAAACAGTGCGTCTTTGGCAAGCAGACGGCACACCCGTTGCAACTTTAGAAGGGCATCAAGATATTGTCCGCCACGTTAGTTTCAGTCCGAACGGCAACCTCATTGCTTCTGCAAGCTTTGACAGAACAGTGCGTCTTTGGAAAGCAGATGGCACAGCCATTACTGCTTTAGAAGAGCATCAAGGTCCAGTTTCTCACGTTAGTTTCAGTCCGAACGGCAACCTCATTGCTTCTGCAAGCTTTGACAAAACAGTGCGTCTTTGGCAAGCAGACGGCACACCCGTTGCAACTTTAGAAGGGCATCAAGATATTGTCCGCCACGTTAGTTTCAGTCCGAACGGCAACCTCATTGCTTCTGCAAGTTTTGACAGGACAGTGCGTCTGTGGAAACCAGACGGCGCTCCCGTTGATACTTTAGAAGAGCATCAAGGTCCAGTTTCTCACGTCAGTTTCAGCCCTGATGGCAGTTTCATTGCTTCAGCTAGTTTTGACAACACCATACGCCTGTGGAAAGCAGATGGCACACCCGTTGCTACTTTAGAAGGACATCAAAGTGAGATTAACAATGTCAGTTTTAGCCCCGACGGCAATCTCATTGCTTCAGCTAGTTATGACAAAACAGTGCGCCTGTGGGAACTAGATGGCACACCTGTTACTACTTTAGAAGGGCATCACAATGAATTTAACCATGTTAGTTTCAGCCCCGACGGCAACCTAATTGCTTCTGTAAGTGTTGACCAGACCGTGCGCCTGTGGAATCTCGATCTCGACTCTCTCCTAATACAAGGCTGCGACTGGGTGCGCGACCATCTCAATACCTTACCCGACAACCACAAACATAAAAACCTCTGCAACAACATCAAATAAACATCCCCAAAACCAACTCAAACCAAAATGAACCACAAACAAAACCTAGTTGACCTACTATCCAGTTTCCCAAACATTTCCACAGCTGCAGAACGGCAGGCATTCATCGATACCGTCGGTCTAACCAAACTCGCCAACGATATCGATATCGCTGGCAACACCCGCACCTTCTTTAACACCCTCATTGATGTCATCGTTAAAACTGACAGCCCCAACGGCTTATTTAACTTTATAGAACCCCTAACCGTATCTTTTGAGGGAAAGGTTATACTAAGTCGCGATATAGCTGCTGCACTTGCTCCGCCAACGCCAACTAGCAGAGAAAATGCCGTATTCGAGCAGTTTAACAGACTGTGAATGGGTTCTAATCGAACCACTACTACCTAAGAAGAAGACTTGTCCAACAAAATGGAGCAACAGAGAAATCTGAGATGGTATCTTGTATCAATTAAAAAATGGTTGTAACTGGTGTGATCTACCCTGCATATTTACCACCCTATTCAACTGTATTT
>NZ_JAAHGM010000003.1:336192-343424 GCF_010692625.1 Okeania sp. SIO2C2 | reverse complement strand
TTAAGGATGTACCCATGAAAAGGGACGTTTAGGAGAGGAGCCGTGATGAGGTGAAAGTCTCACGTCCGGTTCTGAAGACGAGCAAACCCTATAAAGGACAACCGGAAATGGGTCTGCTTAGTTTAACAATTGGGGTAAAAGGTCTGTGGAATGCTGCTTACAAGGCTGGTTATAAGCCTAATACCCGTAAGCTGAGAGAAGTTTTTACCAATCACACAAAGGCTTTATATCCCTGGATGAAAAATTTGTCATCTAGAGTTTACCAATACGCTTTTCCTTCGGAATGCTTCGCAAACATAAATTTAGGTGAAGCCTTCAAAAGATTCTTTAAAGGGTTAGGAAAATACCCAAGGTTTAAGAAAAAAGGTAGGTCGGATTCATTCACAATAGATAATTGTGGAAAACCAATAGAACTTAATGGTTGGTCTCACAAGTTACCTTTTATCGGTTGGGTAAAAACTTATGAACCGATTGAGGCAACGACTAAAAAAATAACTATTAGTAGGCAAGCGGGTGATTGGTATCTCAGTTGTAGCTATGAATGGAATCCCACAACCACGCCCAAAAAAACTGATGTAGTTGGTGTAGATTTAGGGGTGAAAACCTTAGCGACTTTGAGTGATGGAAAAGTATTTGAGAGCGTAAAATCTGATCGCAGATTTGAAGCTAAGTTGTCTCGATTGCAATACCTAAATCGTCATAAAGAGGTAGGCTCTGCCAACTGGAAAAAAGCACAACTGAAAATTGCCAAGCTACACGCAAAAGTAGCTAACATCCGCAAAGACGCAATTCATAAATTGACAACATACTTAGCCAAAAACCACGGCACTGTCTCAATTGAAGATTTGAATGTCAGCGGAATGTTACGCAATCATAAACTAGCGAAAATCAGTTAGCAGATAGTGATTTTATGAGTTTAGAAGACAGCTAGAATATAAGTGCGAATGGTACGGTTCTGAGCTAGTGGTAGTTGATAGATTTTTTCCATCATCAAAGACTTGCTCAAACTGTGGCCATGTTCAGGATATGCCCTTAAATGTAAGAACTTATGATTGCCCAGAATGTGGCTTGTCAATAGATAGAGATTTAAACGCCAGTATAAATTTGAGAGATGCGGTCGGCTTGACCGTCAATGCCTGTGGACGGAGTGCTGCCAACAGTTCCGGTGGTTTGCGTAGCATTCCGTAGGAAAGCAGGAAGTAAACATTAAAATGTCGCGCTTATGACGTTTTATATCGGTTTTATGAAGCAGAAAGTTCAAATAATTTTTCTCTTTCTCTTGCCACCCATTGAGTTTTCTGCTAAATTGAAGATTACCTAACATAAGTATTTTATAATTTCTACATATAACCTAAAACCCTAACGTTATAGTTATGACTGTCTCAATAGTTAGTACTACACAAGCAGCTTTTCTACTAAATATTTCAACAGGTAGATTGCGATTTTTACTCAATAAAGGTCGTGTTATCGGCGCTCGAAAAGTCAAAAGATTTTGGCAAATTCCTCTCAACCATCGCGGAATGCCAGAGATTACACCAGGTTGTCGTGGTCCTGAAGGTAGTTGGAATAAACTTCAACGCAAAGCTAAGACTATTGTTCATGTTCTGCGAAAGACTATTGACTATAACCGAGACAATGGAACTTCTCATCCAGCCGTTGCAGTGAAAGTGGGAGATAAAAAGAATTATTGCCATGCCCTTAAAATTAACGGACCTTGCCAAATTGTTTATCAGCCTCATAACCCGAACAAAAGTCAAGCTGGGGGAGCTCGTCTGTGGATTGAAGTAGATCCAGAACATATAGTAGAACGAAAATATTTTGTTAATGGAGATTATGGTCCGCCACCGGAAGTAGTTCAGCAGCGTGCAAAAACTAAGGGGGCAAAAAGTAAGAAGAAAAAATCTAAAAAGAAAGGAAAGAATAAAACCAGTTAACTGGATAGTTAACTTGGAAACAGAGAATTTCAATAGCAGTGTCTTGGTACTGTTCTATTTTTTGCTGTCTAGAAATCGCTAATTATACAGACTATTAACTCAGAAAATTGAACATCTATTTAGCGATCGCTCTCCAACTCTCTTTACTTCCAGCAAGTATTTAGGGTCATTTTTTGTCTCTAGGCTTGACTTGACAAGGCTTTCAAATTCTCAATCATTTCAGGTCAACGAAGAAGGACGTATAGATTCAGAAATTATATTAGTATCTAGCAAATAGTTTAAACTCATAAATCAACCTCTCTCCCTGGTGACTTATCTCGTAAGTTCTCAAAAGTATTATCATCAAAAGTAATTCCTTTTTGTTCTATTTTTGCCCTAAATTTTTGATAGGCTGAACAAAAATCATTAACCTTCTCAAAGTCCAGTAAAATACTCTCTGGTTTTCTTGGTGGAACTTTTCAATTTTTACTCATATTACTTTTAATTTTCAAAGCAGGAAATGGAGGTCCTAAAAGAAGGTGGTTTTCAATTCTAGTTTTGACTATAGTGAGTATCTACTGCAATTTATTTTTTATTTATGATGAAACTTTAGGTGGCGAACTAACAAAAAACTCTCCTAAAAAAATACAAGCTCATAATAGTTTAGTGAGAAAAGTTAAAAGTAATTTTACAGATAAACTTCCAAGGTTAGAAGCGCAAAAATCTGAATTGGAAAGGCGAATACAGGATGAAATAAATGGCATTAGAGGAAATCCTCCTGGTTGTGGAGCAGAATGTCAAAAATTGACGTTTGAAAAGGAAAAAGTACAAGATGAAATTAATGAAATTAAAAACATTGCACAGGATAATAGAATTAACAATCTACTCGCTCTCTCTGCACAAGAAATTCAAGAACAAAAATTAAAACCAAAAGAAATCTACGATATAAACTTAGAAGCATGGAGTGCTATTCCTGAAACTTATAAAGTATCACAGCCACAATTTTCTGATTATGAAAATTCTGAAGCTTTTTTAATTCCTTTTGTTAAGGTTTACCAAGAAAGAGAAGCGATCGCTGTTGCTTCTTTAATAATTGCTGTAATCATAGATGGTTTAGGCTTAGTTTTAGGAAGTATTCCTCCCAGTAAAAATTCATTAGTTTTGTATAGAATATTAGCAGAAAGTATCACCTCTCCAATCATAGGAATTAAGAGATTTTCTGCTACTCTCCAAAAATAAATCACAGATAATGTAGAACATTTTGATACTAATCAAACTTCACTGTCTAGTAGTACAGGAATAATTAAGTTAGTTGGTATAGATGGTGCTAAATTTTTGATGAATTTTTACAATGCAATTAATAAATACGACGAACTGAAGATAGATAAATCTCTACTTTGCTCCAAAGAAACTTATGAAAAGATGAAAATTGAAAATAGCAGTAATGAATCATCTATAGATTCTTTTGAATATTTAAAGACGGCTTATGAATTATTGATAGATAATATGCGTTATCCTCCTTTTGAATGGATTGAAGAGTATCCAAAAGAAAACCAATTTTCAGAGCAAATTCTAAATTTAATACCTAATAATCAAAACTTTAATAGTAAAACAAATAGTGAAAAAGGCTGGAAGTTTAGGAAAAACTCTTATAAACAATTCGTGAATTGGATAACAGAAGAGATTGAAGAACAGCTAACTAATGAACAAGTAAAGGTAACGGGAAAAGTGACACTACACCTTTACGGAAAGCCTAAAGAAGAAAAAGAGAAAGCATAATTATTGCTAAACAAAATTTTTGAAGAAGGAGACAGGAGACAGGAGACAGGAGACAGGAGGAAAATTACATGGGGATTCGCTCCCCCAAGTAATGCGTGAACACCCTGTAGACGGTGGGGTATTAAACCCACAAAGAAAATGATAAAACACATAGACTGGGATGGAAAACCCACCCCACTAAAATTAACAATTAACTACGCACCAACAGATTCTTTTGCAGCATACATAACTTCCACAGAAATCTGCTCAAAACCACGTTCTCTGGCAAACTTCTCAGTATTTCGCTTCACCTTACCCCGAACAAAACCAGGCACCTTATTCAACTCTGCCTTTGCTTCTTTCGTCCAATTCAAATCAGAATCAGCAGAAATACTCTTAGTAATAACCTCCTTAGTATCATGCCCACCAAATATTTCTAATAGATGGTCTTCCATTCCCAAAGTAAAGGAATTGTAAACCAAATCCGCAATTTGATTAGTACCTTCATAACCCATAAATGGCTTATAACCAATGGGAAAATTCTGAATATGAATCGGTGCCGCAATTACACCACAAGGAATATTCAACCGTTTACCAACATGACGCTCCATTTGCGTGCCAAAAATCGCCGCAGGTTCCACACGAGCGATCGCATCCCCAATCTCTCCATTATCTTCAGTAATTAAAACTTCATCGCAATATTCACTCACCTGTTCCCGGAACCAGTCAGCATCATATTTACAATAAGTACCTGCCCAAACTACATGAATACCCATTTCCCGCGCCAGAATTTTTGTCAGAGCAGCAGCATGAGTATTATCCCCAAATACCACTACTTTTTTACCAGTTAAATTTTGACAGTCAATGGAACGAGAAAACCAAGCTGCTTGAGAAACGTGCAAAGTTTGATTATCAATAAATTCCTCATAGTCAACATTGGCACCTTGAGCATTAACTACCTGCTGAATTTTCCGAACACAACGAGCAGTTTCCACCACACCCATTGGAGTAATGTCAATATAAGGAGTTCCAAACTCTGACTCTAAATATTTGGCTGCCATTATCCCCAGTTCGCGATAGGGTGTGAGATTAAACCAAGCGCGAGGTAGATTTTTTAAATTGTGAACAGAAGCACTTTCGGGAATGACTTCATTAACTTCGATACCTAAATCTGCCATCAAGCGTTTTAACTCGGTGCAGTCATGTTGGTTGTGGAAACCCAGGGTAGAAACGCCAATGATATTAACAGAAGGTTTTTCAGTTTTCCCTTCTGGAAGTTCCCCTTTCTTTTTCGCCTTCTCAATATAATATTTAACGATTTGCTGCAAAGTGCTGTCCGCTGCTTGGAGTTCGTTAACGCGGTAATGGTTAACATCCGCCAGCATTACATCACCTTTGGCATCTATTTGAGCGCGTTCGACAAAATTTTCTAGGTCTTCTTGCAAAATGCTGGAAGTACAGGTAGGAGTAAGAACAATTAAATCTGGAGCTTCTTCGTTATCTTTACGGATGATATTATCTACTACTTTTTCTTGGGAACCCCGCGCCAATACATTACGGTCAACTACACTGGTGGTGACTGGTGTATAGTTACGTTCTCTTTCTAACATAGAGCGCATAACATTGAAATAGTCGTCACCGAGAGGAGCGTGCATAATAGCGTGAACGTTTTTGAAGGAACTGGCAACGCGCAATGTGCCAATGTGAGCGGGACCTGCATACATCCAGTAGGCTAATTTCATCTAATTTTCTCCGTTTTTTGTTAACTGTTATAGATTTGTTAGTTTGATTGTCTCAAATTTTGATGTCTTTATTCATTTAACGGGACTTTTTGAACAATATTTTTTCAGGTTATCCCATCAACTAGGAACTCAGTTTGTCAGTAAAGCAATAAAATTTTGTTTTATTTAAGTATTCTTAATTTTTTAGTTAATTTGTGTAAATTAGGGGTTGACAATTGTTTGATATAGGTATATGAAAAAAAGCGATCGCTTGTTTATAGTGTGCGATCGCCTTCTACTATTAATTATTTCTGGCTGATAAGAGGTGGAAACCCCTTATAAAATCAAGGCAAAAATGGTAGTGCATCAGGAAAGTGTGGGATAGGTAATCAGATCATTCCAATTCCAAGGAGCGATATAGCTGCCGCTAGGCTCCACCAAACTTCTTTAAGCTTCACGCCAGTGTACAACAATATCTTTGACAACAAAGTCATCATTTCCCACGCGAGTAATTTGAATATTGTTCATCCCTGAACGAAGAACGTTTGGCTGAATGCGATCCATATACGTTAGCCAAGCGTCGGAATCTCCGGGAGGTTTTGGAATATCAAAACCACTTAGGTCTGTACCGTTAATTTGAATTCTGTGACTCTGTGAATCAACACTCCTCACCGTGATTAGCAGATACCCATCATCTACCACTGCCTGACTAGCACTGACTTCGACAGGAAAGTCTACCTCAAAAACGGGGGAGTTTTCATTGAAGGTTTTATTGACAGGAATATAGTTAAAATCGGCTCTAGCCATGATAGTTACTCCATTAAAATCCAATCATTGTTTTTAACTTGAGTTTAGGCATTTAAGTGCTTCATGCTTCAACTCTCTTATTACTATTAACGGTTTCCCCACAGAAAATATTCCCAAATTTCTCAAAAATATTTTTCTCAAAAGGTATAGACATGGTTAAAGGTTTTGCTAAACAAGAGTTGTAGCGTTTTTATTGTCTGGGATATTAATACCAATGGCGTTTCTGTCTGATTCAATACTCAAGTACAAGTATATGTATAGTGTGATAAATTTCTGGTTGTCCCAGATTTCTAGTAAAGAATCTTGGACTGACAAGTCAAGGTTACTTGTTTATAACTCCCACCTTTGAGGCATTAATACCAATTGCGTTACTGTCTGATTCAACACTCAAATATATCTATAAGTCTGATAAATTTCTAGTGATCCCAAATTTTAGACTCAATAATTTTGGATTAAAGCGATAGTGCTCCCCACCACTAGCGCGATTGTGTATTTTAGCTATGGAGTTTGAGGAAGTTAGACTACACTGAAACTTACTGCATAACTGTGAAATTCTAGGAAATACTATTTCTTTTAGTTGAGAGATTAGTCTAAGTTGTGCTTCTGTCTGATTTTTTATAGTCGTTAATTACAACCGAAATTTTCCTGAGATTAAGCATCTCACAATTCATTATTACAGCAGTTTCGGAGTTAGTGATGTACAAAACTTTAGGACTTTAGGCAACAGCTCATCTGGCAACAGAGAATTAATAAACTGTACCTCACTATCCAGGCAAAGTGCTGTAATTTCCCCAAAACTATCAGGTCAGTGTCTATAAGTTTAAAGACTAGGATCAATATTTTATGTTTTTTAAGACACTTGTAAAGACTAAAAGTCAAACAATATTTAACAGAGAAATTGACTATTGGAATCAATTGATTAATTGTTCCGATCATAGAAAAATTCTGGAAAAGATTGCTCGAAAACGTACTTATAGTACCAATATTTCTTGGGAAGATGCTTTACAGATAGCTTACTTGAAGATTGTAGAAG
>NZ_JAAHGM010000003.1:313788-336092 GCF_010692625.1 Okeania sp. SIO2C2 | reverse complement strand
TGGAATCAATTGATTAATTGTTCCGATCATAGAAAAATTCTGGAAAAGATTGCTCGAAAACGTACTTATAGTACCAATATTTCTTGGGAAGATGCTTTACAGATAGCTTACTTGAAGATTGTAGAAGCAATCCTAGCGGGAAAATTCTCTGGTCAAACAATTGAGGATTTTTATCGTTGGTCAGCTAAAGTAGCTAAAAATTCAATAGTTGACTGTATTGACCAAGAAAAAAAACGATATTGCATGAGTTTAGATCAATATGTATCTGACACAAATGTGCCTATACTAGAAACTTTATCTAGCAAATCGAATTTATGGGAATATTTGGAGAAAGAAGATTTAGCCCTCAAAGCAGCTCAGATTGTCCAAAATCTTGACCAATATTACCCAAAGCGAAAGTACCAAGAGCTTTGGTTAGGAAGAGTTCAGGGCAAAACTCAAACACAACTTGCTCAAGAAATGGGATTAACCCAAAGTACCATTTCTAAGCGCTGGAAAAAGCTAGAAAGTCGTTTACTTGAAGAAATGGAATTTTAAAAATTGGTGGTGGTGCATTGTATAATGGTCGTGTATTGTCATAATTTTTGTCACGAGGCACGGTAGTGGGAGCATCTGGCTCCCGTGCAGGCATTCCTTGTTGCTTGTATATTATTACTATGCAGCACTACCTAAAAATTAGTATGGCGTTGTCATTATTCCTATTCTTAACCAAGTTTTTGGCTTAATTTCTGTGAATTACAGATAGAAAAGGTTGACAATTTTTTAGTTTATATCAAATCCGGATAATTACTATACTCAAGTCATTGCGACTGGAACGGAGTGATAGGAAGCAATCTCAGGGGTTGAGGAGATTGCTTCCTATCGTCGCAATGACGACTGTTCAACCGCATTGTATATTATACCATTTTGATAAATGTTTGCTACAAATAACTAGGGGATTTTTTAGGAGTCAGGAGCCAGTCCTCAGGAGTCAGAATGAATTGCTTAAATACCACTTGTTAGGTTGGAAATCATCTTTTTTGTCAAAGGGATGTCTCCTGAAAATTATTTTTATCGCTCTTACCGAATAATTAATAATTAATAGTTAATAATTAAGAGTTAATAATTAATAATTAAGAGTTGATAGTTAATTAATTATTCATTCAACAATTCACGCCTTGAAGCCTCCCCTTGGATAGGGGATAAATCAAAAATTTTCCTTTTACTCAATCCTATCCGTTTTAAGAAGGGGTAATTATTAATTATTAGGCGTTGGTCAATCAAGGTATGAAAATAAAAATTGAACAATCTCAAATATTTGTTATTCAATAGTTTAGCAATTACCAAAAAATACAAATCATACCCTAATTTACCAACGCCTTAATTATTAATTGTTCATTGTTAATTGCTGAATATTCGTAACATTCTTTTTTTTAAATGGTATTAGATCCAAAAATAAAAAATAAAATCAATTATCGAACACAAACCGTCAATTCTTTCCCCCTACTCCCTACTCCCTCTTTTTTAGATATACCCAAAAAAGCGATCGCTTTTTTCAACTATGCGATCGCTCTCTACAAAGAGATCATTTTTTAGAGATTGGTATTATTAGATAAAGTCTCCTCCTGCTGACAAGAAAGCTAGGTAATGCCCAGAACTTTTTGTCCCAAATTTGACTCCCAAGGAGACACCTATGCCATAACGTACCAATAAATTCAAGACATCAAATCGCTCAAACCAATGATTTCCAGTCAAAGATAGACCGTTAAAGGCTTCGATTTTTCTGTTATCATCATAGATGTGAACGTTAGTAACTGTAGCATCAGCCTGAGTCAAGAATCTTACCATAACTGACTCTAATTTCAGGCGTTTACCATTCACAATGACAGGGGTAGGAATCGCATAGTGGAACCAGTTGGTAGTTCCTGGCTTCCCTTCGACCAGGGTATAGAAACCTAGCTTACGGAAAGATTTTAGTCGCTCTGGATATTCGACTTCAACGCTAGTGCCATGAGTCCAAGAGGCATGAGCTAATTTGAAAGGACCGCCAAGTAAATATTGATAGGCACTTTCACCTTGAATCATACCGTAGCCAGAATGGGAATCCCATCCTGAAGAGCAGAGATTCTTGGCTGTTTTTTGCAATGCTTCCTTAGCTTTATCCTGGGTTAGATTGGTGAAATGAGATTTTAACAACCCAATTACGCCAGCAGCAACAGGACAAGCGGCTGATGTACCATTATCGGAGCCTGTATATCCCTTAAAATGGCTAGGAGCGCAGAAATCAGGTTTTTTGGGGTCAAGTGCTGCGGGTCCTTGACTGGTGTATCCAATCCATTGTTCGAGAATATTAGCTGCACCAACTGTAATTACCTTCGGATGCCCATTAGCCCCCCAGATACTCTTGCCAGGTCCAGTGTCAGAGGCACACCTCGAACTGGGACATACTTGACCACAGTTACCTGCCGCAAAAGTAACTATAATCCCCTTGTTAATAACTTCAACGACCTTCCGGGTAAAGGGATGATTGGGATTTGTAGCATAGTCTGGTGCCCAAGCTTTTTGAAACATACCCCAACTGTTGGACAAGATTTGCGGTGTTCGGTTTTTGTTGTATTGGTCTAGTGCCCACTGATAAGCCTTAATAGCATCGGACAAAAGACCTGATATACCTCCCCTGCTCTTGAGAATCCCAATGTCATAGATTTTGGCATCAGGACACATACCAAGAGCATCTGTAGCAGTCATGCTGCCATGTCCACCAGGATCGGTTCCAGGAGGATAGCTAGAATTAGGCGACCAACCGCCAATAACAGCAGGAATCTTAGATTTATCAACACCGGTATCGCAAATGCCAATCACAATTCCTTTCCCAGTAATGCCTTTCCGCCAGAGGCGATCGCAACGCAGATACTTGGCTACATCTGCAATAGTACCTTTAGCCTTAGTAGACTGACAATCTGTTGGTGGGCATGGACTGGTAGCAGTACCAATGGAAAAAGGAGGAGTTTCTCCAGGCTCTAATTCTTCTTCTGCTCCTGGGAATGGTGGGAAGTCAAAACCATCCTTTTCTAAATTTTCTGTCTCCAAAGTCTCGATTTGACATCCGGATTCAAAATGCTCTATTTCTGCATCTGTCCATACTCCTACAACATTAGATAATGCTCGTAGTTCTTCTTCCTTATCTTCCTCTATTTCTCCCCTGATAAGAACAATTTCTTCATTGGCAATAGCCAAGCTTGCTTCTAGTTCTTCCGGAGGGCTAGATGGAACGGGTTCATAACTTTCATCTAAAACAAATCCAACTGACTGGGCAGTATCTACTCCCATTGCACCCATAACTTGCTGCATGCCAGCGCCAGCGGATACTCTTAGTTCAACAATTACTCTTTTCATATTATAGTTGAAGTTCTATTCCTGCTAAATTTTTCTGACTTGAGTTGATGCATTAAATTGTTTCATGCTTCAACTCTCTTGTTACTATTAACGGTTTCCCCGCAGAAAATATTCCCAAATTTGTCAAAAATATTGTTCTTTAATTTATGTTAACTAGGGACAGAAAAGGTTGACAATTATTTGATATGGGTATAAAAAAAGAGCGATCGCTCGTTTATAGTGTGCGATCGACCTCTAGGGAAATATCCGTTCTTTTTCGGCCTTGCTGAATTAAGGGTTAAGACTTTAGTATTGAGTCATTTATATCAATAATTAACCGCAATGTAGGGACGTTGCATGCAACGTCCCTACCAGGTTGGGTAAAGATTGTTTATTATAGTTCTTTAATAAGACATGATATTACTCAATATCAGCAATGACTACAATTTGTACCGAACCGTTGTCACGATCGTCAATATTTCCTGATGAGTCTCGAAATAAAAAATCTACATGACCTGAAACAGTGTTTCCATTGACAGAAAGACCATCAATATCTACCATCATTTTGTATATCCAACGATCTTCATCAGTAAATCCTATGTCAAATCCTTTTAAACAAGCTTCAGCTGTACAAATTTTTCCAGAAAAAGCTGCAGAATAGGGTTCACGTTGTTGTCGCCCTTTAGTGGGATCAAAATAGATGTTTATACCATTTTGATAAATGTTTGCTACAAATGACTAGGGGATTTTTGTTTGAGTTAACCCACCCCTAACCCCTCCCAAGAGGGGAATTCAGGAGTCAGGATTCGCATGGGAATGCCTTTAATATCATGTTCGGTTGAATACTTATAATATCTGTGGACCAAAGGCAGAAGGCAGAGGGCAGCTATGCTGAAGGGAAAGAGCAAGGTTAGAAGGCAGAAGGTTTATTATAACTGATTATCCGAACATAATATAATACCATGTTTTAGATCGGAAATTATCTTTTTTGTCAAAGGGAAATCTTCTGAAAAATATTTTTATCCCCCTTACTATTCGTAACATTCTTTTTTCAAATTGGTATTACTTGTCGAAATTCAATAGTCATGGTATTGATTTTCGTAATTGATAATTTTCCTAATTTGAGTTGAGGTATTTAAGTGTTTCATGCTTCAACCTTCTTGTTACTCTTAACGGTTTCGCCACAGAAAATATTCCCAAATTTCTCAAAAATATTTTTCTTTAATTTATGTTAATTAGGGACAGAAAAAGTTGACAATCTTTTAGTTTAGATATATGCAAAAAGCGATCGCATAGTCTCCATTTGAAATTATCTTCTTGGACATTTGTCAAAAAAATTAGATGCGTTTTCCCTGTGGGGAGATCCAGGGAAAACGCACTACACCTCCCCCTAATTCTCAATAAGCGCTTGATTTTTATTGAAGTATTATTCAGTTCCCGTCCGCAAGTCCCTTTCTAAATATAGCTTTCAACTAGCTTGTTACCCCGTGCTCTCGTGATCTAAACTCCAGATTCCTCAATCTAATCTGGCAGAACGACTCCTCCGTATCCCTCAACCTCAGTCATGGGTAAATCAGCAGATTCTACGTTAAAAAATGCACCTCCTAATCCTTCCTGGTCATTTGAGGTCTCACTCTCGTTTGGAAAGAAAGCTCCCCCATTCATTTCCAAATCACGATCGACTTTAGGGTCAGCTTTGGCACCATTCCCAGTTCCAATGCCGCCACCCCCTTCGAGCGGGGCTTGAGAAAAATCAACCACATCGTTCAGGGTTTCTTGCCCGAAAATCCCCCCAAACGCCTCCTGCTCAAGCGGTGAATATGAAATCTCCCCACGTCCGAGACTGATATCAGCGAAATTAGCTGCATCATCTTCAGCATTAGTAATTTCAAAATCGATTAATCGCAATCCCTGTTTTGCTAGTTCTTGCCATTTGGCTCGGAGACTCTCAAACGTAACATTAGCCCAAAGATAATGGCTATCATTCCCCGGTAAGAACACACCCGAATAACGGATTGAATTACCTACTTGATGCATATTCAAATCAACCAATCGTAATCCTTGATTGCTCCACTCCCGCCATTTAGAGACAAAGCTAGACCAGGTTGTGTTCGCCCAAAGTCCATAACCACCACGACCTGGTAGGAAGACACCTGAGTAGCGAGTTTGGTCTCCAACGCGATGAACGTGAATATCCACCAGTCTCAGTCCTTGACGGCTCAACTCTTGCCACTTGGCTTTGAAGCTATCCCAGGTCACATTAGCCCACAAACCATAAGCTCCAGAGCCAGGTAGAAACACACCAGAGTAGCGATTCTCGTTACCAACACGATGAACATGAATATCTACCAATCTCAGCCCCTGATTACTCCACTCTTGCCACTTGGCTCTGAAGCTATCCCAGGTCACATTAGCCCACAAACCATAAGCTCCAGAGCCTGGCCGAAATACACCTGAATAAAGGGTTTTACTGCCACGCCGTCTGACATGGATATCTTGAAGTCGCAACCCCTGAGCATTCCACTCTTCCCACTTATCCCGGAAACTCTGCCAAGAAGCATTTATCCACACAGCATAGCGTCCCGTGCCGGAGCGCCACACTCCAGCATAACCTCGTGGTCCTGTGTTCAACAGAGATTTATATGCGTTTATGCGTCCTTTCCCTAGCTTGCCTGCGTAGGTGGGATTGAGGCTGTCGATGTTATCGCAGTTATCCTCAATAGTCTTACGAACCTGGGCATTGGTCAGTGATGGGTTGACCGACCAGATCAGAGCTGCTAAACCAGCCACATGAGGTGCAGCCATGGAAGTACCGTTGTAGTATTGGTAATTCCCACCACCAATACTTGAACGGATGTTGACACCTGGTGCTGACACATCGACATTGTTACCATAGTTGGAAAATGATGCTTTTTTGTCACGCTGATCGGTAGCCGCAACCGCAATGACCTGGGGGTAAACCCCTGGATATTGGGGTGTGATGTCTGTATTGTTGTTAGCATTGCCAGCAGCAAAGACAACGACCACATTATTGTTGACCGCATTAACGATCGAGTTCCTCACCCCGGCATGGTTACCGCTCATCCTCCAACTACAGTTAATTACATAGCGACGATCTGGGTAAGTAGCAGCCTGGTTAGCAACATAGTTAATTGCATCGGCGCGGTTGGCGTTCATGCCGCTAGTCAGGTTTACACGTAGGGGCATAATCTGACACTCCGGTGCAACACCGATAACGCCGATGTTGTTATCAACTGCAGCCACAGTTCCTGCTACATGGGTTCCATGGGTGCTACTACCTTCATCTTCTGGTACTTTGTCATTGGCAGCAAAGTCCCAGTCCTCGACCCCTCGACGCAGAATATTTAATTTCAGATCGGGATGATCCAGATCTGCCCCTGTGTCGATCACAGCAATGATAACGGATGATTTACCACGTGTGATGTCCCATGCAGGCACAATCTTGATGTCAGCACCGGCGGTTCCAGTGGTACCATTCACTGTTTGGCCTGTATTCTTTAGTCCCCACAGTGTATTGAAGTATGGATCGTCCGGTTCATACAGGGCATCATTAAGACCAAACTCACTGGGTTCAGCAAAGGCGACAGCACTATACGCAGACATCTGCCGGATTGCCGTAAAGAGAGCGACACCCTCTGGCACGGAGACGGTGTAATAACCGTCTGTGCGCTGCTTGTAGACAACTGTGCTGCCCACTTCCTCAATGATATTTTCAGCATCTCTTGCACTAACACCTTCATTAAACTGCACCGTGTACTCATTGGGTAGGAAGTAGCGGGTCTGACCCTCACCATCAACCATGACAGGAATTGAGTTAGCAATCTGCGGATCTGCCACAAGTGCATCAGCCATCCTCTCTTGTTCATCCTTGGGAACCTGTAGCACGGCAAAACGCCGTTGAGTATTGATGCCGACTAATTTCCCGGAGGCATCAGCCGTTTCTAGATCGACCATTGATTTGTCGCCGGTCAAAGCCACTACTTCATCTGTCTTGGGTGTAAATTTGAGTTCCGTGCCACTTGATTTGTCGGTATAAAAGAAATCTGCCTCCTGTGAGTGCATACTTTTACTCATTTGAATAACTCCCTTTTTAATACATTAATGTGAAGGAACTGGTTATCAATCTGGAACAATACTGTTCTGGCAAGTAAGAACTTAGTGTCCATTTAACTAATTTTCTCAACTTGTTCGTTTTCCAGACTGGGTTGAGACATTTAAGTGTTTCATGCTTCAACCCTCTTGTTACTATTAACGGTTTCGCCGCAGAAAATATTCCAAAATTTGTCAAAAATATTTTTATTACAAGGTCTAGATATAGTTAAAATCTTTGCTAAACAAAAGTTATAGGGTTTTTCCGGTTAGTGAGGTAAACTTTTCTTCCTATTCCCTATTCCCTGTTGCCAGATGAGCTGTTGCCTAAAACAAACGAATTTTGTACCTTATTCAGAGATGGGAATTGCTATATACCATTTGGAAAAAAGATGATTACGGTAGGAGTTTGGTAATCATACCACTACAGGTAGTAGGTAAGTTTTAGATGGCGAGCATACCGAATCCAGTTTTCCAAATTCTATTAATTATTTGGTAGTGCATTAGTAAAGTGTGGGATAACGAATCAAGTAGTTCCAGTTCCAAGAAGCGATGTAGCTATGCTAGGTTTCGATATGCATGAACATTGGCATTATGAATCAAATTATGTATTTTTTTGCACGTCCATAACAGCAGCAGAATTTCTTGTGCCAATTCATGCACATTATCCCTATTCATCCAGGAATTAACTAATAATAAGAATAGAGTTGTCGCTAAATAGATGGAAAAAATCGCTCAAATTAAGACACAGTAGTAATTCCAGACGTTTTGAGCTTGAAATTGCTAAAATCCTTACATGATAAGGGTTTAGCAGTTTTTTATAGTTATAAAGCGACTGGAATCAATTGATTAATTGTTCCGATCATAGAAAAATTCTGGAAAAGATTGCTCGAAAACGTACTTATAGTACCAATATTTCTTGGGAAGATGCTTTACAGATAGCTTACTTGAAGATTGTAGAAGCAATCCTAGCGGGAAAATTCTCTGGTCAAACAATTGAGGATTTTTATCGTTGGTCAGCTAAAGTAGCTAAAAATTCAATAGTTGACTGTATTGACCAAGAAAAAAAACGATATTGCATGAGTTTAGATCAATATGTATCTGACACAAATGTGCCTATACTAGAAACTTTATCTAGCAAATCGAATTTATGGGAATATTTGGAGAAAGAAGATTTAGCCCTCAAAGCAGCTCAGATTGTCCAAAATCTTGACCAATATTACCCAAAGCGAAAGTACCAAGAGCTTTGGTTAGGAAAAGTTCAGGGTAAAACTCAAACACAACTTGCTCCAGAAATGGGATTAACCCAAAGTACCATTTCTAAGCGCTGGAAAGAGCTAGAAAGTCGTTTACTTGAAGAGATGGGATTTTAAAAATGAGTAGGGCGTTGTCATTATTCCTACTATTAACCATATTTTTGGGTGAATTTGTGTTAATTAGGGACAGAAAAAATTGACTTTTTTTTGTTTAGATATAAGAACAAAGCGACCGCTTGTCTAAAGTATGCGATCGCCCTCTCCAAAAAATATCAATTAATAATTTTTTTAGGAATACAATTAACTAGAAATTAATGATTGAAATCGTGGCTCATAACTAATGTTTTCGCAATCTGGGTCTTCTTGTACCCAGTCTTTTACTTCTGGTTCTAAATTAATAGCTTGTTCTAAATTTTCAAGAGCCTGGTCAATCTTATTTTGTAAAGCATAACAGCAAACTTTGTTGTATAAAAGCCACCCATCATCTGGGATACATTCAATCGCTTTATCAAAGCAAATCATCGCTTCATCATATTTGTCAAAATTTATCAAAGCCCATCCTTTATCTTCCCAAACAGGTGCTAAATCATCTCTATCTCTCAAAGCTTTACCTTCTTGCACAGATTTATCGTACCATTCAAGAGCTTGATTATGACATTCAATTGCTCCTTCATATCTTTCTAAAGCACTGAGAGTTAATCCTTTATTTCTTAATCCTGTATAAGTATCAAAAGAATCCTCTGGTTGTTCCAATGCTTGTTCATACATAGCCAGAGCTTCTTCATATCTTTCTAAACCTAAAAGGGCACTACCTCTAGTATTAATTGGAATAAATTGATTAAAGTAGTCTGGCTCTAGTTCAAATGCTTTGTCTAAAGCAGCAAGTCCTTCCTCAAAATTGCCATCTTCTGTTTCTTCTAGACCTTTTTGTAGTAACTCTTCAGCTTCATTGGACATATGGATTCAGCCTCTATAAATAAAACAGATTTTTCCAGCAGCTTCTCACAAATAAAGACATGATTATTTGTCCTGTAATTATTCTTAATATTTTCTTGAATTCAAAAATAATGAAAACAGAAAATACAATGAAATTCACAATAATTTGTATTGACAAATCTGTTTCAATAAATTTTATGTAAATTGTTTGTAGTTATCAGCAAATAGAATAGGACTACCCTTTATCATTGCAAATCTCGGTTAACCAGTACTAACTAAACAAATTGCTCGTGAGTAATTTTGAGGTTAATTTCTTTCAGAATATTCACTGCTATTGTCTGAATTAAATTAGTTTTTACCATAATTTATTACCCTTGCTGAAGATCACGATAGAGTGTTTTATCCAATTCTAGAACAGTTAATTTTTTTCTCTTATATTCTACCAAAGTGGAAAAAATATTGCTATATTAAATTTTTTAGTAGGTATTTGATTTTTATGAAATGGTAAAGAAACCGGGTTGGTCTGATAAAATTTAGGTATTGTAGAATATACAGCGGATTCGGTGATATTATGATATCGTATCCGACTGAATACTTATAACCCACATTCCGCACTTCAAAATGTAGTATAAAAAATCAGGAGTCAGGAGCACTGAGTCAGGAATCAGGAGAAAAAAAGGCGTTGCTGAGTGGTAATGATTTTGAGATTAACTTTGGGCGCAAAACATCAGTTTTTCAATTTTACCTTCAGCTAATAGACATCTCCAAGAATCAAAAATCAATATCTATATCCCAAAGAAATTATCAATTCTTTCCCCTCCACGGTCGGGGTTAGGGGTGGGTTCCCTACAGCAAAGCTGCCTACTCCCTACTCCCTATGCGTGGAGTAGATGTCTAATTATCATTATATTTAAGCAACGCCGAAAAAAATAGTGGTTAATAGGAGTAAAGAATTAAGTATTTATATTTAATATTTTCCTGATAATTTGGCTTTGAGAAAGGTCAATGAATACGATCTATATAGTATAAATACTGATCGATCCTCTGACTTTTAATGTTACAAGTTGACGTGCGGAATGCGAGTTATAAATAAACAACGGAGGAGTCAGGAAGACCGAGTCAGCAGGGAAGAAATGAAGAAGGAAAAAGGAGGAAGTTTTTTTCATCACTAATTATCCGGACATGATATGAGGTACAAATATTAACGATAAAGTGTGGGGTCTTGCCCGCCACAGATTTACCTCACTGATATGAAACATTAGACCTCTCCAAAAATAACAATTTTAGAACGGTGGCGTAAGGGTTTGAGAACCTTTTCTGGAGAGGTCTATTATGAAACATACTGTATAGTAATGGCGACTGCTATATCATACAAACCCGGTTTCTAGTAGAAGTTATATTACTAACTACAAAAATATTTAATCAATGCCATATTGCGATCGTAATACCATATACAAAATTCGAGATAACTCTCGTCGTTTCAAAGGTTGAGCATCCAAAGGTGTACCGGAAGACCCAAATAACTGAAACACATCAAAATCTCCACTTTTACCAACAATAAACGCTAACTGCTCCCGCGTACATTGTAAATTTGGGGCAAAATATCCATTACCCACCCCGGAAACAATACCCTTTGCTGCCATAGTTTCAATGGCACGATAGGCAAAATGCTCCTTCGGTACATCTAGAAAAGTGGGAAACTCAGGATTAAGCATTTCAAAACCCATCACATTTACCACTGCCACTGAAACAACTGCTCGGTTGACTGTTCCCTCTGGTAGAAAATATAAATGATTGTAATTCTCAGTCCGTACAATACCTGCCACAGCGAGAATTTGTATCGCCTCAAAGTCTGGGTCATCATGGGCAATATCGTTATACCAAAATAGGGGAATTTGATTACGAGTTAATAAACCCTGAAATTTATAAATCAGTCGTTTATTTGTAGCAATAGTACGAACATCCACCCCCTCATTTAGAGCAAAAGCAGCTAAATGACCGCCTGCTTCACCGATCGCCCATTCAACGGCGTGCATCCGATATACAGAATTAGTCAAATGAGTCGTGCCAATACTTTTTGCCGACAGAATGAGGTTATCTGTATTGATCGGCACCATTGCTTTTAACGCAATAGTAAAAGGCAAACATTTCATCTCATCTTTACTGTTGAAAATAAGGTGGTTGGGGTTATCGGTGGGATGAATATCAAACAAAGCATAATGACCGATACCAACGCTGTCCTCAAAACAATGTCCCCGTGCTTGCTCGCCATAATATTGTTGGGCAGTATCTCGGTAAACAATAGTTGTTAATGCTATCCCTCTTCTTGCTTCGCGGATATAGGGTTCCAGAGCAATACCATCATTAGTCCAAGTCAAGTCTCCCCGTGGTTTTAATTCCCCTACCTTACCTATTAATATCCAATTGTTGGTTTTTAATGTTTGCGACTGGAGGTAATATATATAAGCTTGAGTATATTCCCGTGCTTGCTGAATATGTTTTTGGCGTTCGTGCCAACGTTGCGGAGCAATATCGCTCCGACTCACCCCAGTCAACAGACCCACTTTATAATCATTGGACTCATAATTCAGGATGGTCACATCACCATTACTCGTAGTTGGGATATACCCATCCTTGAGACGTTTTATGCGTCGATAAGTAAAAATTGCAAACCGCTCAAAAAATGTTCGTCCTTGAAAAGTGCTGGTAAATTTATCCGTTTGCAACCAAGGTTTCACCCCATAACCTTCTGGTTTACCGATGGGAACACCTGCTCCCTCAGCAGTTTTTTCCACAGCAGCACAAAAAGTGATTGACTGTTGACATTCGGGAAAAGGTTGTTGGGGAAGAAGTGCTTCACCCGTGTCGTTTTGTGATTCTTGTCCGACTCGCGACTCAATATTTCCCAATTCTAGTAAGTCGCCTAAGTCTGTCGCTTCAATAGTAATTTGAGCATTGACGGTGAAGCGTTGATTATTCTGCACATCCTGAAATACAACACCCGTTACCTGTCGCCGTTCATTGGGAGATTCACTAAACAAAATTTCTACAGGTTCGGCAAAAGGAATGAGGGTTAATTTGCCATTGCTGAGAAAATCTTCGATCGCTTCGTTAAGTGCTTGTGCCATAACTACAGTTGTCGTGGCAAAATTACTTACCCAACCCCCACCAGGATTATCAATTTTCTTACCATTAACTGGTTGGAGTTCCCGACTACGTTCGCGGAACTGCCATTGAGTCTTGGAAAAGGCATATTTGTCTCGGTCTACTTTATCTTCATATATTTCCCCTGGATTAAATTTTTTGTCTAGTTGAGGGTCATCGGAAGCAGGTAATGCTTGGGTAGTAAATTGTCCGCCTAATATTTGTTTTGGTTGCACCAGGCAAACATTAGCACCCGCTTTTAATGCACCCAGGGTAGCTGAATATGCTGCAGTGGAACCACCCACTATTAATATGGGAAATGAGAAAATTTGACCGTCGGTGGGTCTGGTAAAAAAGCGATCGTCTAATATACTGTTG
Source organism: Okeania sp. SIO2C2 (assembly GCF_010692625.1). Lineage (NCBI taxonomy): Bacteria > Bacillati > Cyanobacteriota > Cyanophyceae > Oscillatoriales > Microcoleaceae > Okeania > Okeania sp. SIO2C2. The sequence goes on along the minus strand of NZ_JAAHGM010000003.1, from coordinate 322,914 downwards.
CTCATGGTTATTTTGGATGTGGAACTTTATAGCAAAAAGGCTGATTATTAGTATTTCCTTGTTTCAGCTTGTTAAGGTATATCCTAACCCACTTGGTATCTTCGCACGAGTTATGTGCTTTGGGTTGTAGGATTCAGGATTCAGGAGGACCGAGTCAGGATTCATAATATCAAAAGATTTTGATTGTTCTTAAATATCTATCAAAATCATTCCTGATTGCTATAGTTATCTAACTTTATTTCTGATAAGAAGTTACATAAGTAGTTAACCAAGTCCCTGGAGCAAAAGCCATATTAATTGTTGCTCCTTCATCTTTATGCTGAATGAATAATAAAACACCATCTTTTACCTGTGCTTCATCTGCCTGAACGTATTGTTCTCCTGTTTCTGCTATCTCTTTAGTTACCCGAACATACCAATAGTAACGACCGTAATTTATCGGTTCATTATTACTCACTTAATTTTACTCCTTTTTTACTCTACTTGACTTGCCGGATTATAAATCTCTATGATTATTCTGTCAAGCCAAGTTAATATTATATAAATAATTGATTTTTTCACTATTTTTCTAGTTACTAAAAAACTTGAAAAAATTAGAATCTTCAATAATTGCTTCATCAAAAATAGCATTAATTAAATTTGCATCCTCAAAAGATGTTTTTGATAACTTCTCCAACTTTACAACAACTTGAAAAAACAAAATTATCGCCAATCCAAAAATCATTCCAGAACCCAAAAATAATAACAATGCCTTGAGTATATTTCCAGTCAAAAAAGAGATAATACCACTCGAACCAATAACTGCTGCAGTACCGGTTAAAATCGCAGCAATAATCTCATTCTCAGCATTAGTAATAGCAACTGCTACAGCACCAGTGGCAATTAAAGCAGCAACCCCTGCCATTCCATCAGCAACAAAACTCGCAAAAGTACTAGCAATAGTAACAGCGATCGCTGCTCCAGCACAACGGGCGATCAAAGTTCTAATCTTGCTCCTACTTTGTCCAATTATTGCACCTCGAAAGTTTGCCTCTGTCAGAATAGCACCCTGAAAATTGCAACCTCTCAAGTCAGAACCGCTAAAATTAGCCCCTGTTAGGTCTTGACTTTGAAAATCACGATGTCGTAGGTCTTGGTGAGAAAAATCTAAAGGTAATAGTTGATTCATAGTATTTTCAAAAAGGAATTAAGTAGAGGTAATAGACATCTCCGATTATTAGCTAGTATTTATATTTTAATATGCTAGGTTATTATTATATCCTGAAAAGCCATAAATCTAAACCTCAACTTAGATAATGCTACAATATAATTTTTATTAAAAAAAAGTTAAAAATACGTTGAGTAAAGATGACTGGACTATTTCGATACAGATAAGGAGGTAATGATTCAATGGCTAAATTAGAACATTTCTTTCCCTTCTGCCTTCTGTCTTCTGCCTTTCTTTTTCCTAAGTATAACTATTCAACCGGACATGATATAAGCCCTGTAAAATATTAAATAGCAATCTCAAATTATTCATAAACGCACCATGATTACTTTAGCTAAATGGTCAATACAAGACTATCATCAGATGATTTCTGCGGGTATTCTGAGCAATCGCCATGTAGAATTATTAGAAGGAGAAATTATTGAAATGTCGCCAGAAAAATCTTTGCATCGGAAAATAACTGATTCTATTGCTGAATATTTGCGAGAAAAGTTTCGAGGTCTGGCAAAAATCTATGAAGCACATCCAGTTACTCTTCCTAATTCAGAACCGGAACCAGATATTGCTGTTGTTAAAATGCCAGCATATTTATATGATACTCGTCATCCCTATTCTGAAGAAATTTATTTGTTAATAGAAGTTTCTGATACAACTTTAGAAAAAAATTTAGAAAAAAAACGATTTGTTTATGCCCGTGCTGGCATTTTAGAATATTGGGTTGTGGATGTAGTAAATGAACAACTCATCGTATTTCAAGAACCATCAAAAGATGATTATCAAGTCCAAAAAAACTACAGTCAAGGAACTATTTTTACACTTGTTTTTCCCGAACTTGAAATATTAGTAGAAAAGTTATTGAAATAGAGAGTAAGGGAGTAGGGGAAATTGAAGTATAGTTATAAACATATACTATATAACCGGATTCTATATAAATGGCGTGAGATTCAAGGAAAAGCGACTTATCCTTATTGATAGGAGAAGATGCTCAAGAATGGTTTTTCGAACTCGTCAGATGATTGGAAAGTGCGGAATACTTGACTGATTGCAGGAAGTAGGGTATATTTAGGTTTTAAATTTAAAATAGTTATTTTTTTTATGAACAATCTAACTCTACTATCTGCCACAGTCCTCACTGCTACATCTGCATTGGTTTTTGGGAAAATACAAGCTGCCTCTGCTTTAATTTGGAACTGGAATTATTCCTCTCCTGGCATAGAGGCAAGTGGAAATTTGACTACTAATGACACTCCTGACGATTTTGGTTTTTACCTAATTACTGGAATTACTGGTACACGAAATGATGAAACAATTATTGGTTTACAACCTACGGGAACTTCAGTACCAGGAAACGAACCTTTTATACTTGACAATATAATTAGTCTTAATCCTGATCAATTAACAAGTTCTGGCTTTGGGTATTTCACATCGGAAGGAAACTTTGTTAATATGTTTTTTGCTGATTTTTTACAGCCTCCAGGTTATTTTGAGATTTTTTCTGCGCCACCATTTATCCCAGGTTTTGAAAATTTTGGGCCAGAAGATAGTGAATTGCCCGTTAGTTTTTCTGCCACTCCAATCGTGGTCTTTGAACCAACCTCTACCTTAAGCTTTCTAGCTCTTGGTACTCTCGGAGCAATTTCAACCCTCAAACGCAAACAAAATAAAAGAAACAATATATGTCACAAACTCCCTTTTCTCCAGAAGAAATAGCATCCGAAGGCATCAAACCAGAAGAATATCAAGAAATTCTCAACCGCCTTAGTCGCCATCCCAATAAAGCAGAACTGGGAATGTTCGGTGTAATGTGGTCGGAACACTGTTGCTACAAAAACTCCCGCCCTCTCCTCAAACAATTTCCCACCACAGGCAAACGCATTCTCGTCGGCCCCGGAGAAAACGCCGGAGTCGTAGACTTAGACAATGGACTTCAACTCGCCTTCAAAATAGAATCCCACAACCACCCATCCGCCGTCGAACCATTTCAAGGGGCAGCAACAGGAGTCGGTGGCATTCTCCGAGATATATTTACAATGGGTGCGCGCCCGATCGCTGTACTTAACTCCCTACGTTTCGGTTCCCTAGAAGATGCCAAAACTAGACGCATTTTTACTGGAGTAATTTCCGGCATTTCTCACTACGGAAACTGTTTCGGAGTACCTACAGTTGGTGGAGAAATTTACTTTGACCGTGCTTATACTGGCAACCCCTTAGTCAATGTCATGGCATTAGGTTTAATGGAAACTCCCGAAATTGTTAAATCTGGTGCATCCGGTATTGGCAACCCAGTCTTATATGTCGGTTCCACTACAGGTAGAGACGGTATGGGTGGAGCAAGTTTTGCCAGTGCCGAACTCAGCGATAAATCAATTGACGATCGCCCTGCTGTACAAGTAGGGGACCCATTCTTAGAAAAATGCTTGGTCGAAGCTTGTCTAGAAGCATTCAAAACAGGAGCAGTAGTGGCAGCTCAAGATATGGGTGCTGCTGGTATTACCTGCTCTACTTCGGAAATGGCAACAAATGGTGGTGTGGGTATTGAGTTTGACCTTGACAAAGTGCCAGTGCGAGAAACTGGGATGGTACCTTATGAATATTTGCTTTCAGAATCTCAAGAACGGATGTTATTTGTTGCTGAGAAAGGTCGCGAACAGGAATTAATTGATATTTTTGAACGTTGGCAACTTCATGCTGTGGTTGCAGGTACAGTTATTGAGGAACCTATTGTACGAATTTTATTTGAGGGGAAAATAGCAGCAGAAATACCTGCTACTGCTTTGGCAGATAATACTCCTATTTATCAACGGGAGTTATTGACTGATGCACCGGAATATGCTAAAAAAGCTTGGTCATGGAATTCGGCATCTTTGCCATCATGTACGCAAGCAGGTATTGAAGTGCAAGGAAATTGGCAAACCTGGAATGATATTCTTCTGACTTTATTAGATACTCCTACCATTGCTTCTAAACATTGGGTGTATCAGCAATATGACCATCAAGTGCAGAATAATACTGTTATGCTTCCTGGTGGTAGTGATGCTGCTGTCATTCGGTTACGTCCGCAAATTTCCACGGACAACCCACCATTAAATTCTGGTGTTGCTGCGACTGTAGACTGCAATTCTCGTTTAGTTTATCTCGATCCATATACGGGGGCAAAGGCGGTAGTAGCAGAAGCTGCTCGGAATCTCAGTTGTGTAGGTGCCGAACCTGTGGCAGTTACGGATAACCTCAATTTTGGTAGTCCGGAAAAACCAGTGGGATATTGGCAACTTGCGGAGAGTTGTCGCGGTATTGCTGAAGGTTGTCGGGAGTTCGGAACTCCTGTTACTGGTGGGAATGTGTCTTTGTATAATGAAACTCTGGATAGTGAGGGTCATCCCCAGGGGATATATCCGACTCCAGTGGTGGGAATGGTGGGTTTAATTCCCGATATTAGTCGTATTTGTGGGCAAGGTTGGCAACTTGAGGGAGATATTATCTATTTAATTGGAAATTTAGGAGTTGCGTCTTTAGCTGCTTCAGAATATTTGGCAACTGTTTATGGTGTGGTTGCTGGGAAACCTAGTGAGGTAGATTTTGATTTGGAGCGTCGGGTACAGGGAGTTTGTCGTTATGGTATCCGTGAAGGTTGGGTAAATTCTGCCCATGACTGTGCTGAGGGTGGTTTAGCGATCGCTCTGGCAGAATGTTGTATTAGTGGGAAGTTGGGAGCTGAGGTTAATTTGGAATTAGCTGAAAAGTCAGATTTTCGGTGGGATGAGTTTTTGTTTGGAGAGGGTGGTTGCCGAATTTTGGTTTCTATTGCGCCAGAAAATCAGAAAATTTGGGAGTCATATCTCCAGGAAAATTTGACTAATTTTTGGCAAAAAGTTGGTCTGGTGGGTAATGCTGAAAGTGGTTTCAAAATTTTAGTTGATGAGGGTGTGTCTTTGATTAATTTAGAGATGGGGAAAATGAGCGATCGCTTTAACAATGCTATTGAAAGGCGGTTGAATAGCAGGGAACAGGGAACAGGGAACAGGGAACAGTAGGAACAACATTACCTAGTCTAAGATTCATTTCCAGCAATAGCAGGGAACAGGGAACAGGGAACAGTAGGAACAACATTGCCTAGTCTAAGATTCACAGGACTTAGGCAAAGAAACCCGGTTTCTAGGATAAATCGTTGTTTTGAGCAATAGACATCTATGAGAAACCGGGTTTCTGGGTTCGCCTGCGTAAGTCCTGATTCATTTTCAGCATAAGTCCTAACCTATCTTTCTATTGCTATAGGTGGTAGGTTGTAGATGAAACAAGTTTACCTACAACCATTTTCGGTAGTTCTGTATAGTAATGGTATATGTAGATGAACAATGCCTAGTGTGGGCAGGATGACCACGAGGGAGCAAGATGCTCCCACTATGGCGTTGCATAAATGCGGGATGATTTCAAAGCCTGATGGGGAAAAAGTTATGGGCAGTTCTACTTCTTTGGGTGAAAAGTCAACTTTTAATCATAAATTAAAAGCCTCCATCCCCGTGTCCCCGTGTCTCCGTGTCTCCGCGTCCCCGCGTCCCCCTGTCCCCGTGTCCCCGCGTCCCCGTGTCCCCGCGTCCGTGTCTATCGAGAATGAAACAGCTCTGCCACACTTAAGGTGCTGCTTCGGGGCTGAGAATAACAATATATTCCCCGCGATCGCTCTGCTGAATAACGACAACAGGAGGGCGAGCGTTTGATGGTGCATTTTTTGGCAGAGAAGGGAATATGTAATAGAGTTGTCGCTAAATAGATAGAAAAAATCGCTCAAATTAAGACACAGTAGTAATTCCATACGTTTTGCACTGGAAATTGCTAAAATCCTTACATGATAAGGGTTTAGCAGTTTTTTATAGTTATAAAGCGACAAGTCTAATATTGACCATCTCTATCTATCAGCAGTCGCCACACAACTTGCGGATAATTAGGGTCAGTTTTGTTATTATAATCCTGTTGTAGTAACTCTTTATATAATTCTAAATCTCCAATAACACGAAAACTGCCAACATTAGGATCGTCTCCAGTATCGTCAACTTTTCTGCCTAATGGTAGTCGATTTTCTGGTGTTATTAAAGTCACTACTGGAAGAAATGATGTTTCGTTGCGTGAGTCTCGAATAGCATCAATTTTTCCCTGACTTTGACCAAGGAAAAATAAGGCTGTTAATAACCAGGTGACTATGACAATTTCATTAATTAAAACTTTGTCATATTTTTGATGATTAACTGCTTGAAAATTGGGAAATGAAAGGAGGGTACGATTAATTCTATGGTGTTTGGTTTTTAAAGTTTTTCGTAACAACCAAGAAATTATTTGATTAATAATATTTGCTAATTATTGAGTGAAAAATTGAATTATTTTGAAACTAATTATGATGATGATAAAAGTAGCGATAGCTATCCAAATAGTGCGCCAAATAGTAGAAATATCTCCACTGGATATGTGGCCGAAAAATACCTGTATTGGCACAATTAAAAATGATTCAAAAGGTAAATCTAGAGTAGTTACTTCCAGTTGAAAATAAGCCAAATAAGCCCAACGATAAATCCAACCTGTAAAATATAAACCAATCCCTAATAAACTTAATAAACCCGCAATTCTTCCCAACATCTTGTATAAGTTATGATTTGACTGAAGCAAATTACATTATCTATAAATATAGCAATTATTCCTAGCCTTTCTAAGTAGAGTCATTATTCCTAAGCCCCTCTTTCTAAGTGGAGTCATTATTTATAAGCTACCCTTTCTAAGGGGGGTTTGAGGGGATTATACTATGGGTAAGTACTAATAGTATTAAAGTTTTCAGTCCATAAAATCTTACTTTTTACAACTGATAAATGATATTAGTAGAGGCTATTTTCAGAAAAATTAACTCTTCTTGTGAAGAAATAATAGTAGATAATATTTCTATCTGATATCCACAATGAACATAACTAAAATCATAATTATTTTTCTAGTGGCCTATCTTACAGTAGTGATAGGAGACATGAAACAAGCTATTAGCAATTCTAGCCCTATTCTAGAAGCTCAAGCCCAATCACAACCACAACCTATTCCCATGTCATTACCTGTTAGGGCAAGGGTGATACTAAAAGATGGCGACAGTAGATCCGGTAAGCTGACAGAAATAAACTCTCAACACCTGACTATTACAAGAGACGGAAGTAATGGCAAAGAAGCGATCGCTAATATTACCCGGATTGAGTTTGATGGGGATATTTGGTGGCCAACTTCTACTGGATATATTGTTATTCGTGGGAATGAGGTGGAGATGAAGGGTAAACCCCGACGTTTTCAGGTACAAATGGATGGGTTGGAATGGGAGAATACAGAGAAAGGTATTGCTAAGATTAAACCTGAAGCTGTGATCGGAGTAGATGAGAGAAAGGGTATACCTAGACCTTTTAGAAAAGTTATTAAGAGTCGTTATATTGTCAGTGAAATTGAGTTTCAACCGGAGCAACAAATTTTAATTATTACTGCTACTTCTCACTCAAGAGAAGAATAACTTTGTAGGTTGGGTTCAGTGTATCTCGCAACCCAACAACGTTAATTTTTTTCCTAGGAATTGACAGAGGGATTTGATATTTTTCTTTTTTTCAAAGGAGTTTTAATGATTTTCCCTTTCCACTCTTTTTCAAATTGCTTTTGTCTTTCCAGACAATCAGCGAATATTAATTTCGGATCGTAGTTAAAAGCTTTGGCGTGTTCTTCTCGAATTTTGTAAATTTCTTCTAAAATTTCATCAGGTAACATCATAGTTTTTTCCTGCTAATTGATAGGGTGTACAAAGTATTGGTAATTGATAGCCGAAGTTAGTGCTAATTTCAGATAGTTTTCTCTGGATGTCAGGGTTGGCAATATGACGACAATTCCATGTTGAAAAATACTCTAAATCATAAACAGTTGCTAGGGCAATATGCAATGTATCATCACTAGCTTTAAGGGGAAGATTGGTTTGTTGGAGAAACTGTTCGGCTAAGTTTGTAACAGTTTCATTGGCAAAGAGAAAGGGAAGGTTTGTAATAACCTCTATTCTCTTTTGAGCCATTTCTGGATCGTCTTTAGCTATCTCATTTAGGACTACTTCAGAGACATATATTTCAAAATTACTTCGGCGAGTTTCCCACCATTCTCTGGTTACTGCAATATTAGCAGCAACAATTAGATTTTGGCTTGCTCTGGCGGTTAAATAGCCAATAACACTTGTTTCCAAATATAAAGTTTTACTCATGGCTATTTATTTATTTTTGTTCAAATTTACTTTGCTCAAATTTGTTTATTAGATTAACACAATTATATTTTATTCGATTATTTATTTCAGGAAAATAAGACTATGAAACGAATTATTATTACCTCTCTAATAGGAATAACAACCCTGACTACAACTCCCCTAGTACTGCCACTATTACCACAACAGAGTTACGCTCAAACTTCCAACTCTCAGATACAACAGTTAGAGCAACTGCTAAAAACTGCATTGCAACAAAACAGGCAATACCAATATCAGGAAGCTATAGAAACCCTTCAACAAGCTTTAGCTATTGCCAGAAAAATAAAAGACCGAGAAAAGGAGGCAGTAGCAAATCTTGGTCTTGGTTGGAACTACAGTAGTATAGGCAAACCACAAGAAGCATTAAACTTTTACAACGAAGCTTTGATGATTTATCGGGAAGTGGGCGATCGTTTAGGAGAAGCTACTACTCTCAATAATATTGGTGAACTTTACCGCAATATAGGTCAACCACAAAAGGCATTAGAATACTACGAGCAAGCTTTACCCGTCATGCAAGAAGTGGGTAATCGCTCAGGAGAAGCTTATGCTCTCAATAATATTGGTCTAGTTTACCACAGTACAAGTCAACCTCAAAAAGCATTGGAATACTACGAGCAAGCTTTACCCG